>DATDLD010000044.1:0-11481 GCA_036519475.1 Candidatus Nitrosopolaris sp.
ACGATTTAAGTTTGCCGTTAATCATCCTCTTTTTCCTCTTATCTACTATTGGAACGAATTAAATATCGAATAACAATGATTAAATCAAATAATAATACTTTTTTATAGTATATAATTCAGTCATAAGGCAATGTCAACCTACAAGTCTTGCTATTTAGAAGGAGGAGGAGAAGAATAAAAACAATGAATATCACTGAAGAAGAGACACCTTTCAATATAGTTGCAAAGACATGTGGCTGCAAGGACAATGACAATGACAATGACAATGATAACACGAAAAAAGTAACGTATACATTCATTGATGCTTATCATGGTCTCTGTATAGATAAAAAAGACATTATTTCAGCTGAGCTACAAGCATGTGAGAGACTTTTAAAAAATAACAGCGCAGATGAAATTGATAGGAGGGCTACAGAAAAAGAAATTGCTGAATTAAAATTCTCATTATATCTTCTGCCTTAATATCACTACTACTTATTTTGTCTTTTACTTGCATTCACATTGCTAACATCTATCCTTCAAGTCTGACCAGATCTGCGCGACGAATTGTTCCGCCTCGATGTACTGATGCATAGACTCCGGCATTCACCTGATTGTAGCTTGCGATTGTGCGCAATATCCCTAAATCCTTGGGAAGGTCCCCCTGCGCCAGAGTTGTCATCACACACCTCATGCAAGGTCCAGTGACCCTCAGCATAATGTCTTCACCAATCGCTATCTTTTTGCCTATCCATAAATTCTCGATAAAGTCCTTCTCCTCAGATGCTGATTCGATCACTATGTTTGGCCTAAACCGTCTAGCCTCGAAGCGTCCTTGTGGATAGAGTTCTCGCAGACGGTCGATTGTAGAAGTTGTCAAGAGATGAACTACAGCAATATCGAAGAAAGTTTGGGAAGGCATGGTTTCATCGGTGACCTTCTCTCTATGTGCTAGGCCATCTATATCCGGCCAATACTCCTCATAGCTTGGCTTTTCCAAATTCGCCCGCATAAGCCTAACCTCTTGGCCAAGAACTTTTGACAATGTGTATTCAATATTGTCCTGATCGGAGAAAATGTTGGTGCCATCTGGAAAGGTAATGCGGACAGGCGGAATGTTCTTGACGACTTATGGCTGGTCAATAAAGACAGAACGAAAGTCGAAGAGCTTTCCCCATTTCCTAGGGTTCTTGGCACTAGCCACCTTTCCAGTTTTCTGGTCGATTAGCGCGTACGTGCGATCCCCTATGAGTCCACGTTCTGTTACGTATGAGGAATTGAGCTCCTCTCCCATCATTGACTTCACTGGGTATCTCCATATGGAAACTACTTTTCCTGTAGCGGTCAGGACTTGATTCACAAACAGTCATCCTCTACGAAACTTCAGAGTGCAATTTCTTATTTATGGTTTATGTCGTAAATGAGGGGGGGTTGCTATCTTATTCGTTTTAACACGTCCATGAAACTAATCGTTACCCTTCGACCTTTTTTGCTATCAATGGAAGAGCCTTTCCTCTGTCTTTTTTAAAGCCTTCTTTCTTTTGTCACTTGTTTCTATCTCACGTGTACCTGATGATGTGATTTCAATGAGTTTGGCTTTCGTGTTTGAATCTGGTTTGGGCCTAAGCAATCTACCTAGCCTCTGAATGAACTCCCTACTGCTTCCAGTTCCGCTGACAATTATACCTAGTTCCGCATCTGGTACATCTACACCTTCATCTAAGACTTTGGATGTAACTAAAGCAGTATACCTACCTTCTCTAAAGCCATTAAGAGCATCCTGTCTTTCTTCAATGCCAGATTTGTGGGTTATAAAAGGTATCAGAAACTTATCTGATATATCGTATACTAGTTTGTTATGTTGGGTAAAAATTATTGTCTTTACACCTTTATTTTCTGAAAGGATCTCCCTTAACTCTTCTATTTTGGATCTGCTGTTTAACGCAATATCCATGGCCTTATTTCTTGCTAAGACTGCCTCCCTTGCAATACTACTTCTTCCAGACATCATTATCAATCTACGGAAGGCGCCTATGTAGTTCATTCTTAATCCTAACTTCTTTAAACAGACCTGATAGATACCAAAGTTCTTCTTGTATTCTTCAATCTCCTCTGGCAACATATCTACCTGTCTTCTTTCGATTTCATAAGATGCAAGATGTTTATTCTTGGCTAGATCGGCAGCCTGTGCTTCAAACACTATGCCGGCACCAACGAGTCTGGGAAAGTCTTTATGCATGTCGTCTTCTCTTTCAATTGTAGCAGTTAATCCTATTCTGAAAGGAGACGCAAACTGTTCTGCGATTGATCTGTAACCGGGTGCAGCCAGATGGTGTAATTCGTCAAATATGACTAGAGAGAATCGATTACCAAGGCCAGATGCCCTTATGTATGCTGAATCGTATGTAGACACTGTTATTGCTTGGATATCGTCTCTTCCTCCACCCAAATTTCCAATTTTTACATCACTAAAATATTTTGAAAGTACAGATGTCCATTGATCCATAAGATCGATTGTAGGTACAATAACTAGAGAGGCGGAATTTACAATTTCTATTGCCTTTACACCAATCACAGTCTTACCTGAACCTGTAGGTAATACTATACAACCTTTCTTTCCTGCTTTAATCCAATTATCAAGCGCCCTCTTTTGATAATCTCTTAGGGACAGATGATGTTGATGAGAATCAATTGAAAGGTTAGGAGAAGGTACAAGATCCATAACTTGGCTATCGTCATATTCTATTTCACTTTGCCTCAAATACTCTAAAATATTTGAATAGTACAACGCTTGTGCTCTTAGCTTACTCTTTGTTCTTGGATCAATCGAGGCAAAAGGTATGTGTGCAATACCCGTAATCAGTATAGTACCACTATCGTATCTGAGGGCTGCTTTGAGCACGTTTAAAAGATTACATAATGCAGATTAAAAGCCTTTGATAGTTTGGGTGTAAATTGTTCTGCTGTTATTGAAGACGATGATGATTTACCTGTTTAAAGTGTATCCTCACCATCATCGTTGTTTTGTCTATCTTTATACAAGAGTCTGTATCAAAGACTTTCCCGATTCCTTCTGACTGCATTCGTTAAAAATCACAGTAAGAGTACGTTCTTTTTATTTGGAGCTAAAGACTCTTCATAAATAAGTAAAGATAAAAGGGTCGTCAATGCTTAAAATACAATGCCTACTAATGAATCTCTGTCTGAATTAAAAAAGGTCAGACATATTTCCGTTATCACTATGTATCTGATCTTTGGACTCTTCATTGGTGCGTTTGGTCTACTTCAGAATGAATGCCCGCTGGTAGTTCATGCACAGATTCAGAGTACTTCTCATCCTCCTTTGACACCGCCTGTAGATAATCAACCAACATCGTCGCTACCGCCACAACCCTCATCATCAAAAACGACAACAACAAGATCATCATCAAGTACCACTCCAGTCCCTCTGATAACTTCAAATTTCACAGGATCAGGTACAATAACAGTAAAACAAGTGGTAGTAGGTACAGATAATCTAATTCCGCATTCAAAGTTCAGAATAACTCCAAATCCATTTACTTTAAAAGGTTCACTAGTAATTAACGACAATAACAACTCTTTAGATTCAGATCCTACTGATGGTGTTACTGTACTAAAGAATGTAAAGTTCTCGCCATATCTTATAAACGAAACCGAGTCTTCTGGTTTTGGACCAGTATTATTAAAAACTAGGATAACTCTTCATCGAACAAACCCTCATCCTGTTGTGACAATTGAAAATAGACAGTTAGACTTACCTTTCAAAGGAATTGCTGTAGTAACTGCTCCATTCTTGAATGATAGCTCTTTTCGTACTTATGTTGCTAATGGTGCAAAGCTAGGAAATTTACCTATAACTAGAGTTGATGAGCTTCCCTCTGGTTTCCTCATATCTTCTGAGAATGAGCTTGCTAACATTAGCCCAATAAAAACGATGACCTTTAGAACGGGAATACCAGTTACAGCTTCAGCATTACAAATTTATGATTCATTTAAAATACCTGTATATCCAGCTCCAGTAAAAGATATTGCTTCTCATGTAATTTATGTTTCGCCGGCAATGGTGGTTAAACAACAGGATTCAGGCTATAACAACAATTTCACCATGACTCCAATTATTGCAAAGGTATTTCCTGGTATGTCTCTTCTGCTTAATCATAGCTCTTCAGTAGCATCTGGATTAGCTAAGGTAGAAAATGTCAAGATGAAATTTGGTGAGAATGCTAATAATATAGGATTTATTTTCGGTATCTCAAACAATATACCCTCTGTTTTTGGATTACCTAAGGTGCCTTTCGATAAGTTGGCATTATTTATGAACATTATTTACATAGGAGGAGAAGGAGGAAAAGTAGTTAATTTTTCAAATCCAAAATCATTTGCATCATCACCAGAGATCAAAATACTCGTAAGCAAAGCATTTAATATAACTAAGCTTGCTGACGGCTGTCCAGATATTAGACTAATATCCATTAATGAATCAGTAGCTACTGCCGCTCATGAGGCTAGTTGGAAAACATCAATTAAACCTATACGAGATAAGGGAACAGACAGTGAAAATGCATGCGGTTATACTCTAAAAACAGGGCACTTTTCAAAGTTTGCAGTTGGTGGTAGTATATCGCCCCCATTACAAGAAAGCCAATAGGTGTCTCTCCTTCTGCTCCATCTGAAAACTCAAATGTAGATGTCATTATTGTTTGATATATTATGACGTTCAAAACTCGTGGTATCAGTAGACCTAGCAGCATAATTCATGCAAACTTTTTCTTCGTAGATATTGTAGGTTTGTCAGATCCTGTTACTTCCACCAAGACACAGATAAAAAAAATTGAAACTCTTAACAACACTATGACGGACTGTGCTACCTTCAAATTTACACCAAGAGATACCAAATTAGTTATGCCTACTGGAGACGGTATGTTGATAGGATTTCTTCAAGGACCCGAGCTTCCTCTCAACCTAGCAATTGAACTGCATGAGAAACTTGCCAAATATAACAAAGCGAAGCTCCCTTCTGAAACAGTACGTGTTAGAATAGGAATACACAGTGGACCAGCTTTTGTAGTTAATGATATTCTCAATAATCGAAATATTTGGGGTCCAGGAATCATAATTGCAAGAAGGGTTATGGATATCGGAGATGATGGACATATTCTGTTAAGTGCAAGGGCAGCTGAGGATCTAAGAGATTTATCAGACCAGTACAAACAGATCATAAGACCAGTACACGATTTTACGATAAAACATGGACAAACATTGTTAATTTATTCAGCCTATGGAAAAGATTTTGGTAATCCAAGACCACCAACTAAAGGTTCGTATCAAAGGAGCAAATTAAATAGCGATATAATCAAGAGTAGAAAAACTACTCTTTATCCCTTGATAGAAGTAGAAATGTACATTAAAGATTCTAAATCAATGCTTACACACTATAAAAGAATTTATGAGATTCAAAATATCTCAGATAATCCCATAAATGAGGTTTTGCATGGAATAGCAACAGACACGGAGAAATCTTTTTCTGAACTCAATATTAAAATCTATGATGAAAATAATAGGCCGTTAAAGATTTCAAGTATCAATGTAGATAAGCCCTATCAAAAAGAATTCACTTCTATATTCAGTAGACCTATCATTAAAGGCGAGAAAGGACCTCGTCGGTATTTTGTTTTGGAGTATGAGGTTGAAGAATCAGAAGGTTATTTTGAAAATTATTTTGGTATTAACTGTCGCAAATTTGTAATAACTATCAATAATCCTAGACACATGGGTTCCCCAAAAGTGTATGTTGTAAACTTGGAAAGCGATGAAATAAAGCTCTCTAAAGTACAACCTGTTGTAATGGTAAACGAAGATGGAAATGATCGAATTATAGCAAGATGGGTAAAGCAAGATATCATTCAAGGTCAGTCTTTTAGGTTTCAATGGAAGTAAAATTGAGTCTACAAATAGAAATTATTCTATGCTGGAACAGTAGTATTAGATCTGAAAAACTATCTACTCTTCTATTTACATTTAGGTAATCGAAAGTATACTTTTTAGAGGTCTACCATATAATTCTACAAAGGGAGAATGTATATGCAAAGAAATGAATAAGAAAAGAATTGAAAGAAGTATAAGTTGGCAATCAGTTTTTGCTGTAGTACAAATACTCAGTATATGGGCTGCCTATAGAATAAAAAAGCTAAAAAAATTTTTGTTGCTGTATTTGATCTTAGTAGGAATAAATCTACTTGTCGCCTTTCTTATTCCCTTTCCACATAGTATGCCAGTGTTTCTAGCAATTTACATATCAGTAATGATATCCTATATGAGAAGGTGGAGTAGACTTTGGAACGAGGATATATATGAATTATATACAGATTGGCCTTATTACCTAAACGTCATTAATTACAATTACTAAGCTGCTGACAAATATTCTTTATGTAGCTATCTTTACCCTAGGATCTAGCTTCATCATAGGGGAGTTCAAGCGCCTCAGCTTCTAGACTTTACATAGTTCATAGCAATAGGTGATAAAGTAAAAAACTGATACTATTTCTTAGAAAATTCATCTGCCCAATAACTAACATATTTGTCTACATCTTCTCTATACTGCTTATATCTATTACCTGATCTTATTTGTTCAGCAACTTTAGAGGCCTGATCAGCAGCTAATGGGTTCCATCCCAAGTTAGATTTCAAATATTCTTTGACAGTTCGAGGATCATAATTTACTCCATTATCATTAAGTATGGAGAATAGAGCAATTGATTCAAACTTGACCTTATTTTCCCACAGGTTTTGTGTTAGATCCACTTTTCTGTTAAGGTCTTCAAGCGCGGAGATAACAACACCGTTATGATTCGTTAATTGTATTGATGCATCTTCATCAGAAGTATTATTATCATTTTCAGGTAATTGAATAGCATTATGAAGTTTAACCCAGTATTCTAGTTCCTTTCCAATAAAAGGAGCTACTGTCATTTGAGTTATATTTGAAATGTTGTCTAATTTGTAAAGCAGTTTTCTGTTAGGATGAATGGCTAACAATGGTCGACGTTTACCATTCTCTGGTATCATCTGTTCAGTAATTAAATGTATTAATGTCCCATTGATTTCAGCACAATGAGGAAGCTTTATTAATTTACCGAATTTGGCTAGGCCAGAATATGCTGAAATATTTTCGATATTTTTAATGACATTAACAGCAAGCCACCCACCAGAGTATTTAGAATTCTTGAAAAGCCAGAGAACTCCTTGTCTTACAAGTTCTGTATCTTTAACCTCAACAGGAAGATAAAAGCACTGTTTTGGCATTTCTAAATGACTAATCCCTCATCCAATTATTGTCATACTTTCTACTCAGCTTTATATAATCCTCTTCTTAGAAGACTTTTCCTACAAGCACCGTCATCAAGAGAAGAGGCAGTTATATAATACTTGTCTATATCTCTTTCTACAAGAGCAATAACTGATGAATCTCGCTGTCCTAACTGAGACAAATCAGATCCTCAGGTTTTTTTTCGTGTCCATCTCTGTCTATATAGTAGTTGTTCATTTACTTTAAAAGAAGGTTTAGAAGAATATTTTTGAATTTTTGCTCATTTACCGCTACTGCTACCCAAACATTTCCACAGACATTATTTTCGCTAAACTTTGTATGTCCCCGTCTAGGTCCTTTAAGTATAATGTCAATGTTGCCTCTTTTGAATTTAAATAAAGATGGCTTTTGAAACATCATTACTGCAAAAACATCATGTAGGTAAAAAAGGTTAGTTTTTGAAATTGCAAAACCTAGTAAGGATGCAACAAACCTAGCTGTAGGACTGTCGTATTTAAGAATTTTTTTCAGAAATCTAGTGTCTACAGCACATTTTGGACTTTGAGTAAGATCAAGTCCTACAATCTTGATATCTAGATTTAATTCAGAATTAAGAACTATCTTAGCAGCTTCTGGATCACAATAAAAATTGAATTCTGCGAATGGTGTAACATTACCAAAAGTTTTGCTTGCTAAACCGAATGCCCCGCCCATGATATCAATCTCATGTATCCTGTCTATGAGGGATGGATTCTCGACTATCGCGGTTGCGATATTAGTTAATGGTCCGGTAGCTATTATTGAAATTTCATCATTTCTATATTTCGTCAAAACATTTTCTATAAAATCATGAAAGGTTATTGTTGTTACCGGTGATTCTTTCTTAAAAATATCCATATTTGTGCCGGCTAACCCTCCTTTCCCGTGAATCTCTTCTAGGCTTCTCTGGATCTTCACAGATAGCCTCTTATTTGGAATCGGTCTTGTAGCTCCTTGAATAACAGGAATATCCAATCTGCCAAGTATATTCAGTATATAACGTGCATTAAGAGCACCGATTTTTGAATCAACGTTACCACTTACAGTCGTAATTGCTGCAATATCAATATTGTTGGATTTTAAGGCTGTAATAATGGCTATTGCGTCATCTATTCCAGGATCAACGTCCAAGATAACTTTTCTCTTCAACCTATGTGGCGCAATTAGATAGCTAGTTTTATGCATTTGAACACCTATTCAATGTCTAAATAATATCCATGATTGGTACCATGTGATGCTTTTCATATTTCATTATACTATTAGGAGGTAAATTCAATTTTTGTGACCATTTTTTCTGTTCATATGTGTCTTCTAATTGAAGGTATTTTGAAGAAGAGTAATCTGGTAACGATACAAGTCTATTTCTACATTCTCTATCTCTATACAAAAAAATTCATCGACTAACAATATATTTCACATTCCTTTATTAAAATATGGAAGCACTTTTTTTACCAAATATGCGAATAAATTCTATCTCTGAAGTAATTATATAAATTGAATCCTTTTAGTTTTTTGTCAGAAACTTGTACTTGCAGTTGTCTCTATCTAGCTGAGCTCACGTATTGCTTAATTAAATATTGTATAAATCTATTATCAAAACTTCCTATTGAGAAGTCAGGATTGGAAAGCCTGTAATCAGCAAAGACAAAAACAAGTTACTAGGGAGAACTTACTATCTAGCCTAGTTGACAAATCAGTTAACAAGAGTCAGCCTCAACACCAGCATCAAACTCATCATCATCATCACCATCACCATCACCGTCATCACAATCAGAATCATCTCCACCATAACGGAACTACCTGTGGGAGCAGTATTCTTTATCCAACTAGGGGATAAAAAATCTTGAAATCTTTTTCTTGAGCGACTAAGAAATTATTCTCTCCTGGTGCTGGAATAACAGGCTTTGATTTGGATACATTAAAAGATGGTGCATGAAAGCCACCTACTACTCTATCAGGATTATTGCTCCCTAGGTTAGAGATAATCTCAGAAACAACACGATTAGACTCGTTGGATAAAGTTGTTCTTGCAAATCCATTTTGGGCCTCGTTGTAAGAGTTATCCGAAAGAAGCAAAAATAGTATAGCTGCAAATAATGCGATAGATAACATGTGATGCTATGTTTTGTATGTCCATTACATTTCATCATTATTGTAAATACAATAGTTTTTAATTGATTATTAGGGTATGTTATATCTCCTAGTTTCAAATTATATTTAGAGGTACTTGTTTCTAAATTCATGGACCTATAAGCACTAATTTGTTACTTGCTCAATCATTATACTGCTCATACTACTGATATTCAGTTTCATAAGCAAGAAAGTAGCATGCAGTGAATAATGCATGCTATTGATGTTCACATAAGAAATCTTTTATATACCAATCAAAATAAACGTGATTATAATTCAAATGCCTATATCGATAATATTAGTAGTATTGGCAACATCATTAGTAGTACTTCTTTTTCCCTATTTTTCTGGGAATGTCTCTGCACAGTCGAATATGTCTATGAATATGAGTTCGTCCATGAATATGTCAACGACAACTAATTACACGAACACACAATTTCTGACCTATAAAAATCCTATTTTAGGAGTAGAAATTAAGCATCCTTCCGAATGGAAAGCTATTGAGAAGCATATTTCAAATCGTACTGTAGTTGAATTTGAGCCTGCGATAACAAGCGAACACCAGTCGCTGTCACCGTTTGTGAGCATATCTATTCAACCGTTGTCATCACAACTCACTAATTTAGATTCACTAACAAAAGGGAATTTGGCGATAGCAAGAAATCTTCCTGACTTTAAGCTTCTTCAATCAAATATGACTACTCTATCGGGTAATCCGGCACATAAGATAGTGTATACTTTTACAAGTCTTGATCCCTCCTTCATATCACAGTTTGAATCAATGAATATATGGACAATTAAGGATGATAAAGTATATACTATATCTTACTCTGAGTCAAAGTCAGAATACCAGAAGCATTTACCAGCTATACAAAGGATTATAGACAGCCTGCAAATAGCCAAAAAAGCATAGATAATCTCAACAATAACTATCTACTTTCAGAACTAAAATGTTATTGTTTGTTATCTTTTGTACTTCATGTCAAACAAGGGTTCCTCAAGAACCTACAAGACCAACAGTTTTGAGTGAGAAATGAATGTATTTTCTATAAAAATCTTATATACTATATTGACCTATAGTAATTATGTCTACTGTCATTTTTAGATATGAGTTGGATGAGGAAGATCCATCATCAGGGCCTGCACCGCTATCTATCTGTCCAAAATGTGGAAGATTAGTAAAGATCAATGGTCATTGCGAATGTGAAGCAGTATTCTTCGTGCCTTCTAGATAAAAATAAAATAAAAGTTTTCCCAGGCGGATCTCTTCATCCATTGATCATTATTGCTATTTGTAATTGAATTGACATACATATAGATATACAGTTGATATACAGTACATATACAGGCATTATCTTTATTTCGCAATAGTCTAATAGACTTATGGCAGATCAAGTGTTTATGTATGGTATAGTTGCAGGTGTCTTTGCAGTCCTTACTGGAATTCTGTTTGGGTCAAGGGTTAAAAGACATTCGGGCGAAGCTAAGATGAGAAACAAGAAGGGGCTCCTGCCCAGAAGTGGCATTAATTCTGTGGGCTGTAGAGTTAGCATAATTGAAAGCATTTATAGTCTTCAATCCTTATTCTGACACAGTGGTAACAAAAATTTTTGTAAACCTACCAGTAAAAGATCTCAATAATACAATAGATTTCTTTACCAAACTTGGTTTTAAGTTTAACCCTCAATTTACTGATGAGAACGCAACTTGTATGATTGTTGGTGAAGATATATTTGTCATGCTCTTGGTTGAAAAATTTTTTAAGACTTTTACTAAAAAGGAGATTTGCGATACTTCAAAAGATACAGAGGTGATAGTGGCATTATCCGTAGAAAGCAGAGAAAAAGTAGATCAAATGATAAACAAAGCTCTAGAATCGGGAGGCAAGGAATCTAGAGAACCGCAAGACCACGGATGGATGTATGGACGTAGTTTTGAGGACATTAATAAACATCTTTGGGAAATAATATACATGGACGAAAGTGCAGTAAAAAATGATGAAAAAC
>DATDLD010000045.1:0-7411 GCA_036519475.1 Candidatus Nitrosopolaris sp.
CTATTTACTAGTGTAGAAATGTTGAAACAAGAACAGGGCGTACCTGCATCTTCAGCTATATTGCCTATTTCTTCAGACTATCTTGGCAGTATACCGGTGAATACCCCTATGCCTTTTAACATTCCCTTGAAGATATTAGAACAGACTCCAACAAAGACAATACCCCAGAAATTTAATCCTGCCACGAATACCAACAAGGAAAACACATCGCTAACAACGATGACCGAGCATGCAGCGAACTCTTCTTCTTCCTCAGATGGCATAGCGTATAATACTGAGAGAGACAATAATACAGCTGCAAACCTTTACCCAATTTCTATAAAGATCATGTATAGTGATGACCTCAAAAATAATCATGAATTAGTTGTGAACAAGACCATTGATCTAGGCGTTCAATCAGGCCCACAGCAACAAATAATACCAGACCAAGACGTAGGAAACACTACTGAAATAGGACAGCCACAAATTCTACAACAACAGCAACAGCCTAGTTTCACAAATGGATTTATAGATGCGTATTGGGCCGCAAATAAATCAGTTGGCATAGGTGGTGCTAGCAGTAACTCAACATCATCTACCGGAGCAGCGTCATCCACGTTACCTCTACCCGCTCAACAAGAGGCAGGTCCTGGAGAGGGTCAATCTATTTTAGCGGTAGTGTTGAGCAACACAGAATTTTCAGATATTAATGGCATAATAGGCTACATTACACTACCGGCAGGGTTTAGTTCAACTACGGCTAGCGCGAATTCTTTTGTCCAAAATCATCAGCAACTACAGATTTCCAAACTACAACAGCAAATAGCAATAGCAAGCTTCAACGATTTGGTCAAATCAGGTCAAACATATACGCTCTATTTTAAAGTAAATATCGACAAGGCAGCAGCTGTGGGGAACTATTTGTCCTCTCTGAGAATATTTTACTTCAAAGTACCCGAACTTGAACCAGGACAATATAGTTCACAGACTTTCAGGATACCTTTTACGTTGCCAGGTAAGGTAATTTTGGATGCATTCTCTAAATCAACCAGCCTAATCCCTGGTGTTTCTAATGAAGCAAAGATAGAGATAAGAAACAAGGGATCTGCAGAAGCTCACAGTGTTATAGTTTCTGTTACGGGTGTGACGGGAAATAGCATTGCCAATAATGTTGTAATTAACCAACCTAGCAGCAGTAGTGCTAACAATACCAGCAGTACGAGTCCGAGTGGACAGGTAACAACAACATCCCCTCTATCTTCCATCCCAACGGTAAATCTTGGAGCTAGAACCTTTGATATCGGAACAGTTCCCGTCAATGGAACAGCGCAAATCATTCCTATCATTTATCCGTCAAATTCAGCTGGTGGAACCTTGCAGAATCTCAATCTTCAAATAACATACACTGCTGCCAACGGTGATGCCAAGAGTTCAAATGTGTCAGTCGGGTTTCTTGTCCTCCCGACTCCCCCTGAGGCAGGTATAAGTGTATCACCTTCGAATAGCCTCCCACCTAATAGTAGAAATAATAACGATTCAAGGACGGACAACAATACTACTGCAGGTATTAGCGTGTCCCCATCATCACTAGATACAACTGGCAACGATGCCAATCGCAAAAACTTAGCCCATTTTATTTCTGCTTACCCTAATGAAAAAATTAACTCTCCTAGTGTTCTTCTGTCACATCCAATGTCTATTCCTAAAGACAGTAACCCCATGATTCTAACAGTGTATAACACAAAGAATAATACTTCCAATGGAGCTCTATTACAACGCACTACCTCAACAAGTAGTAACAACCCCAGTACTAATAGTAACATGCCTAGTAACCTAAATAATACCTCGCTAATTTTGGTTGCTGGCAAAATACAAGATATGAAGTTTAACATTGTTAACAATAATGATTTTCCGATCACTAACGGCGTGGCATCCATTATTTCTGAATCGAGCGATCTTAAGATTGTAGGAGATTCATTGTGGAGCATACCAAGTTTTAGTCCACATTCTAGACACGAATTTACAACGAAAGTATTTGCTTCTACCTCTCTGATAGGCGCACCTGTTTCATTTGTAGTTACACTTCAGTACCTATCCGGTGGTCAGTCAAAAATAGGTTCATTTATTTTAGGAGGAAATGTAGTTGGAGATATACGAGCAACTGCGACCGATCTAGCTATTAACTATGTTGCTGGCATACCCAATCTTGTGGGAAATCTTCTGAACCAAGGGAACACTATAGGATTATTTACTACTGTACAGCTAATAAATCAACCCTTCTCCTCATCAACTTCTACCGGTGGTAATGGACCATCAACAATTCAGGAGCAACATCACGCTCGTAATCAAGGGGCTGGTAGCACTAGACAAAACTCCTCCTCGTCATCTCTTCTTCCTCCTGCTCAGTATCTTGGCGACCTTCAACCTGATTCTCCTCTGCCATTTAGTATTCCTTTAAATATGAACAATAATACGGCATTCGGAAATTACCCCATTTCGCTAAAGGTCATCTACAGCGATGATTTGAAAAATAGTCATGAAGTAATTTTAAATAAGACTCTTGAAGTCAAACCGCAACAATCACGTTCTAGGGGAGATCATGGTAGTGGCAATAGTATACTTGGAATTCCCTTCCCTATTGTGCTTATTGCGATCATCTCCGCAGTTGTTATTGTTACTCTACTTCTTATTAGAAAGCGAAGAAGATCGAAGATTGACAATCTTATGATTTCAGAGAATGGCCAAGAAAATCTTAATAATAATGATGAAGAAGAAGATATTGAAAGCCTCCTTGATAGTTCTCTAGGTCCAGGCGAGAAGAAGAAGGGGCAAAGTAGCGGTGATAGGAAAACACCCGTAGGAGAAAAGCGATCAGATCAGTAATATGGGAATAAAAGAAATTAAAGTCACAAATAATAATATAAAAAGTAGGCGGGTAAAGAACCTGAGGGTACCGGGGTTCTCGTCCACTCGCACGCCGATAGTCTATGGGAGTCTCAAAAAGAAGCACAAAAGCAAGAACATTAAACAGATTTTCATACTGTCGTTTGATGCACTTAAGGAGAGAAAAGCGAGGTCTGCTCTTACAATATTGATGGTTGTAGTGGGGAGCGGTTTGATGATTGCTCTTAATGGCATGAGTGCTGGTCAAAGTAATTTTCTAAACAAGCAACTAAATACCTTGGCGCCCGATATACTATTTGTCAGCTCAGGTCAGCGTGGATTCCGTGGAGGACCGGAAGGTTCACCAACTATTGTTTTCAATACTGAAATTGTAAACAGACTAAAATCGCTTCCATTCGTTAAAGAAGTTGTTCCCTCCTATACAGGACAATTGCAGCTTAATGCCCAAGGAAATATTTTGAATTCACAGATAATTGCTATGAAGCCTCAAAAAATTTACTTGATTAATCCCTCGTTACAATTGGTTGAGAGTTCTACAATAAGGCCAAATGATCCTTCTGCAATGCTTGTTGGAGATAGTATAGCTAATCCTCCAGGAAAATCAGCCGCATTTGTGACTGTTGGCCAGACTGTAAGGGCAATTTTTTCGTATGTAGATCCTAATACTGGTAAAGCAAAAGAACAAACAAAGAGTTTTGTAATAAGTGGCATAATTCAACCTTCCGGAAACAATCAAATAGATAGGTCAGTTATAATTAATGAAGCTACTGGCAATTCATTATTTCATAAATCCGGAAAATATGATCAAATGATTGTAGCCGCGCAATCTGCTGATTACGTCGACACTGTCAAACAGGAAATTACAAGTTTGTATGGTTCTAATATTGGAGTCATTACTCCTAAAGCAATTCTACAAACAAGACAACAGTTTCAAAGTGGAAATAGCTCATTTACATTAGCCATAGCATTTATTGCATTACTTGTTGGTGCTGTTGGAATTATTACCACTCTATATACATCTGTTAACGAAAGAACTAAGGAAATTGGCACTATGAAAGCTATAGGTGCAAAGAGTAGATTTATTCTTATGCTGTTTATGAGCGAGGCTCTATTGATTGGAATCCTGGGATCGTCTCTTGGAATATTGACTGGTATTAGTGGAGCTTACGTACTAACTTCTGGCTTTGGTCCAAGAACACCCGGCGTAGGAGGAGGAGGACCACCAGGAGCAGCTGCTCCTCATATTACTCCGGTATTTGTTCCAAATGACCTTTTGTCTGTTTGGAGTCTTTCAATACTTTTGAGTCTGTCAGCTGGTGTATATCCTGCTTGGAAAGCATCACGTCTATCTCCGATAGAAGCTTTGAGAAGATAGGTAGATTTAAAGACATAAAATAATAATAGAAAGGCGGCGAAATTATCAGTTATTCGATTTATTTGCTTATTTCTATTTCTTAACCAATTTGCACTTCTGATATTGAACCAAACCCTAGAGAAGGCTGAATAAATTGCGTGTAAATTCCTTTTCTCTGGGAATCTAAAACTCTTCTCTACCCGTTCGCAATCTTAACAGCTTGGGCAGAACTAGCTATAATCAAAGATCTACGAATACAAGCACGCAAGAAAACGATTTTCTGGGGGAACAACTCTTTCTGTCTCTCAGAATTGATTTTAAATGATACGGACTGATAAATTCTTATAGCAAAATGTACTGCAAAGGTAATTACAATCCTGGTTCTATGCTAATCTGAGTGGCTAATCAAACTACGCATCTACTCGTAAGGAAATTGCTTCCGATTTACTTGACCTTGGAATATATCTTGTATAAATTTTGCTACTTCGCAAAAAATCATATACAAGACATTTTGGCCAGTAAACCCAAGCTGTTCCTTACGGTATCCCTAGCCACATTTGCTGTTTTCACTCCATTGATTATTGTTCCACACCTCAATCGTCCAGTCTTGATTTATTTTATCTCAATGCATGTAGCTAGTATTGTAATATCCGTGTTTCTTATCGTTGTATCGATACTTGCATATAAAAGAACAAGAAGCAAAAAAGTATTATATACAACAGTAGGTTTCCTTTCACTTTTAGTAGTTGAATTATTGTTTTTGCTTCAAGTCATGCCAGGTACTAGTAGAGTAATGCATCGTGGGATATATCTAGGACTACCACATATTCTCTTGTTGCTTATGCTAACTCTCTTTGGAGTTGGAGTGTTGAAGGTGGAAAAATAGTCGAAATGGATAATGATTCTATACGTGGTCATAATACAACAGAATCAGTTGATATCAAAACACTAATTCTATGGTATATCGACAAGGCTCCTGGAATTCGCTACAGAGAGCTCCTGAGGTTGAGTGGTTTAACAAACGGTGCAGTAGAATACCATCTGAAGATACTAGAAAGTACACACAAAGTAAAAGTCGATAGACAAGATGGGAAGAGAGCAAGATACTATCCAATCTACATTAGGTCAGATGAATCACATATTCTAGGACATATGAGAAACCAAGCTGCACGAGAAATAGTCATATTTATACTTGAACATGATCTTTGTACGTTTAGTGAGATCTTGGAGCATATGAAGAAGGCTCCTTCTACTGTATCTTGGCACTTAAAGAGATTATCTGACGCAGGCATAGTATTAGTTACTTTTGGGCAGAACTTTCATCTTTATAGAGTCACAAACAGCAAGTTTGTCCGATATGTGCTCGACAAATACAAGGAAAGCTTCAGAGACAAAGTCGCCAATCAATATTATGAAATCTTTGGGGATCTATAGGGAGGATTCGACAACACGATAACTAATAGACCATCATCGTCAGAAGACAATAGTTGGAGCTGCAGTCAATTTGTAATTCATGGTCATGGACAACAGTCAAAAGTTCTATATGTCATATCGTTTATGACGCGCTGAATTATAATAGATATCTTCTCTTTTTTCAAGCTCGTGTAACCTTCTGATAAGGCTACAAGTTGATCTATAAATCTTAGTCCAATCTTGATCCTTAATGAACAAATATCAACTCTTCTCATTCTTCTACGTCACTGCGTATATTGCAACTTGTCTTTCTAATTGTTCTGAGATGCACATTTGTAGATATGACTTAATTCTAGGAGATGTCTAGCTTTGTCAAGACCCTTTATTGCGGCAATATTTCGACACATAATGAACTATGAATATTCAGAATAGTTTGCATAACCACGATCACATTGCTAGTTTTCAAATGATTCAAAAATGTCAAGGGTTATCTCGGCTCAACGTTAGTTACCCTCTTCTCTAGTTTGCTTTCGCACGTAATCAAATGTATCTGCAGAGTTCCAGCCGATCTATATTCTAGCAAAGCATGATATGGCGTTATATGGGGGTGCTATGTAATTCTTGTTGTGTGTTCCTTTTAATCATTTGAAAACTTGATCTACACACTATTGATGTATCTCATTTAATGTTTGGTATTAGATAGTAGTAAGTTTCTTCCATAAAACAATGGTTTTTTTACGAACCATGCAATCACTAGAATCACATACAAACATCTTAAAGTTCATAAACCAACGTATGATGATGAAGATGATGAAGATTCATTATGGTTACTAATGAATGCAAGCACTGGGCATGCAATAGATCTACTAATACTTGTGTCGGCTGTGGTAAGAGCATCTGTCCTGTATGCCTATTAGAATCTAACCATTGCGAATGTGATAACAAGGACGAATGTTGTAGTGTAAATTGATGACAATTTTCGTATCTTAATTCACTTCCTAGTAATCATACGATCGTGAAAATTAAATTAATGCCATTTTCGATAAGATATACTCAGACAGATATGCTCGCATACATGCTATACTTTAATGGCATATTTTTTTGAGCCAAATTTTAAATGTGTTGCTTAATTGTCCATAGTTCGCTGATTGGATGAAGTATTAAGCCAATCTATTCAATTTTATTCCCTAATTGTCTAGAGTGTTAGTAACTTTTAAGAGTGTCACTAGATTAACTCAGACCAGCATTTACATACAAATAAGTCGCAATCTAATATGCCTTATTATGAATGTGTATAGAATATCTGCTATAACCTTACTAGTAAATAACATGCAGAAGTCTTGTAAATTTTACTCCAAAATACCGGGTTTTAGGTTAGTATATGGTGGCTCATTTAATACTTTTACAACATATCAAGTTGGTGAATCTATTCCAAACATGCATTTAAACCTGGAACTGAAAAGCAGTAGAATGGTACGCAAGGACTACAACAACAAGGATGACCAAACTGTTGATGCAAGCAAATTTGGAAGAATAATTTTTCATACCGAAGATGTAGATGAGCTGTATCGGTATTTGAAAAATAATGAAACTATATCTGAGATGATATCATTTGAAAACGAACCTAAAGATGCCACTTGGGGTGAGAGATATTTCCATGTACGAGAGCCAGACGGCTATCAACTCTCCTTCGCAAATCCTATAAAAAAAAATTAGTAGGATAGGAGCTGAATAAATACAGTTTAGTTCTAGTAGGGAAAT
>DATDLD010000046.1:0-3900 GCA_036519475.1 Candidatus Nitrosopolaris sp.
ACATGCATTACATTTCGGCATTTCATATGAACCTGCATACATTTGTTATCTACTATTATTGTAGCCCTTATTTTTTAATTTTCTTATTGATATAGTGGTATTCACTACTTTTGTCGTTAATTCGAAACCTTGGTGTTAGAGAAAATTTTTTCCCGTGGCGCTCTTTAAATTGTATTCACATACCTACATAGAATGATCGCTACAATTGTAATGTTGGTGCAAGATGATAGTAATTACCACGAGATTATCTGCAATATGACTGATCATTGAATAGACAAGTGGCAGATGAATGCAGACAAATATTGTAAGAGTACAGCGAGGCAACATCTGAATGAAGTTAGCATCGCACTCAAATCTAGGTTTTTAATCCCTATATGGGATTTCCACTACCTTTAGATCTTCTGCAGCTTCTACGTTTTCATGATATGAGCTAGCTTCTTGAACTAATTCGGTTGTTTTCTCATACCTTGCACTGAAGTGCGTTAGAAACAGCTTCTTTACCTCCGATTCTGTTGCGAGTATTGCCGCCTCTTTTGCAGTAGAATGAAAGTTTTCGATCGCTTTTTGATATTTATCATGACTATACGTAGATTCAAAAACTAAGACGTCACAATCCTTAAAAAAATCCTGTAGCTTGTAAGTTGGTCTTGTATCACCTGAAATCCCTATTTTTCTCCCTGCCCTTCTAGGTCCTGTCACTTGAGCTGGTTTAATGGCGATTCCGTTGTGTATTATCTCGCCTCCGTCCTGTAACGTCCGATATAAATGGCCTTCTGGAATTCCCAATCGTCTTGCTTCCTCGACAATAAAAACACCAGGCCGGTCAAACTCCTTAAGACAATAGGAATACGCGGGTACCAAATGCTCGGCCTCGCAACATGCAATCTCATAGTCTTTCTCCTTGACAACTACGCCCACATTGTTGATTGTGTGAATGTTGACATCAAATAGGGGTCCGAAGTTTATGATCCGCATATTTTCTCTAACAAATTCTAATAACTGTGGCTGGCCGTAGATATCAACTGCCATATCCCTACCTTGCATAGACATAGTTTGCAAGAGCCCAAGCAAGCCGAGACAATGGTCACCATGCATGTGAGTTATGAATATTTTCATTTTTTTATTCATACCCAAGCCAGCTCTTATGAAATTTCTTTGCATGCCTTCTCCAGCATCAAATAGAAGTAACTCTCGCCCCCTCATTAATGCAACAGATGACAAACCGCGCTGGATTGTAGGGGCTGCAGCTGATGTCCCGAGAAAAACCAACCGCATATTTACCATAGTTGATAAGTCACTCTGCTCCGTCTTAGAGTTTTTTATGCTAAAGTGTATATACATTTATGTTCGAAAGCTCTTGATTTTGAGTTTAAAATGATGTCTTAAATTGAAGCATCTAGCTCTAAGAGGCCGGTCACTAGTTTGAAAAGTCGTGGTTCTAACCGTACGTGTTATCAAATAGTAGAGGTGAGATCAACACGTTGCTTTTTGATCCTTTGTTTGTTTTAAGAAGAATGAACAAACGACTACGTCGTCGAAAATTTTGGAATTTCATTCGACATAGAAATCTAAATAATGATAAGACCTACACTCCGCGTTTTTATGGAGATATACTATAATACGTAAACATGCTCAACATATAAGATCTGGATATTAAAAATAAATTTCCTTAATCACAATTTAACAATAGCGGCTACTACTTGTCCCTCGATTTTTCGTAACTCGTCCTTAACAGCCTTTAAGAGATGCTCTGGGGCAATCAAACTAGAGAAGTCTACAATTTTCATTGCATCTAATAGATGTACCTGAGGTGCAAGGTTCTCAGATTTTACCTTCTCATCTATGAGAATTAAAGAATCAAGTTTGCCAGAGATTTCGTCTGGGCTGCCTATATATACGGCCGCATTGTCTAGAGATAATCTTACGCGTCCATACCTATCGAGCACCAATATGGGCAGCTTTTTAGATTTTAAGAAAAGCTTCTTTTTGTAAACCTCACAAGCAAATACATAGTAGTTTTTAACATCCAAGATACGACTTACACCTTCGCTAGTACCAAATAATGCGCAGGCCATTTTCTTTGCTTGTTCCTCATCAATCTGTGTCCAGTTTCTAGTCCCTATGTCTAGGTTCACATTACCTAATGCAGTAACACGCACTAATGAACGGTCGCTTATATATTCAGATTGGATACTTAAAGACTCAGGCAATGCGCCACGACTTATTGCCGTTTGTTTTATCTCTTCTATCAAAGAAGAGATGTCCTGCGGAGTAGGTTCATTAATTGTCCTCTCTCGCTGTTCATGAATCATTGCCGCGGCAACGCCGATTGAAGATATGACTTCTGCATTCTCTGCTATCTTGTGTTGACAACGGAGTTTACTAGCCAAATAAGGGACGAGAATTGAGGCGCCTCCGCCTGCACCTATCAACAGGAGGCGATCTCTACTCAATTTGTATTCCCTAATTAGCGGATCTATTATTTTTATTATTTTCTTTAAGGAAATTTCAAGAATTGATCTAGCCGCGTCCTCTGTCGTAACACCCATTCTCTCAGCTAAAATTGATAAGGATAGTTCTGCGGACCGTTGATTTGATTTTGCGTAATCACCTTGTGTTACTAGGCCTAATGCATTGGCCGCACAGGTAGTTGTGATCGCAAAACGTTTTCCACCGCCTACCTCAACAGCTACATAATCTATGGGATCGCCTTCCTTAGGACTAAATGTGACGATTTGTCCTCCCTCTAATTCTTCCGGATCTGCGAAGCAGGAATATTGAAGTCCTGCAATATGTGCAGATCGGGGCCCAACATCTGTTATCCTTCTTCCTGACCATCTTACTAAAGAACCTCCTGCAATTCCAGCGACCCTTACATCCAATGAACGTATGCACGTTGGATGATTTGAAATAACTACATACCGCATTTGCGGTCTCCCATCTTTGATTAGGCAGATATTTGTTGAGGTACCGCCGACCTCGATAAAGACTCCGTCTAACACGTGTAAATGAAGTAAAGCTCCAGATACACTGGCCGCAGGCCCCGAAAGCGTTGTTAATATAGGTTTGTCCTGGAAGGTTTTTAGATCTGTAATCCCGCCATCGCCTTTCATGATCATAACCGGTGCATCAATCTTCTCTTTCTGGACAGCAGATTCGACAAATTTGGCAGTATTAATCGCCTTCGGCAGAATACAGGCATTAATCGCTGCTGTTAGCGTGCGAATCTCCAAACCATAAATACCAGATAATTCATGTCCTGCAGTTATAGGAATATCTGAATTTTCCATCACGTAGGATTCGTTACTGGGATCGTCCACTCCAAATGCCTCACTGACGACCAACACCTCTGCACCTTCATTCTTTAGCTCGGAAATTGTGGCGCGTATTTCAGCTTCATTGAGATATTTGCAGGTGTCCAAAAAGCGATAGCAGATTCGAAGGTGTTTATTTGGTGATAGCTCTATATCTTTAAGATCAGTGTGTTTGACAACATTCGCTTTTTCTAAGCCAACTCCCATACCAATAATGCCGATCTTTGACGTGTCTCCCTCAAGCAGTGCGTTGACTGCTTGAGTTGTACTGTGAGAAATGAGCTCAATTTCTGATTTTTCGATATTATTTTCCTGTATTACTCTAGTTAATGCCGCTAGTATGCCTGTGGAAACACCTTCAACCGTGGAATGAGTAGTAGGCACGGTTGCCTTGCCAACGATTTTGCTTTGGAGTACGTCTATTGCAACGGCCTTAGTGAACGTGCCCCCTACATCTATTCCAAGTCTTATTCTTTTAATCATTCTTAAAGCATTAGGCCCGCCTAATTTAGGCTCTGTCTTGTTATTTAAATGCTGTTAGACTTATGAGACAATTGTGATAGAAGTCAAGTTAGATATCCATAAC
>DATDLD010000047.1:0-8605 GCA_036519475.1 Candidatus Nitrosopolaris sp.
TTAGGGCATTTGAAGCTGCGTAAATAGGATCGTCCTGATACGGATAAAGCTCCACCGTTACGAATCCGTTGTATCCAATTTCATCTATGGCTTTGAATACAGATCGAAAGTCGATAGCACCCTTGCCCGGGATTAAGTGATCGTGCACTCGGTTCTTTGCGATATCGGCTAGATGAAAATGCTCAATATAGTCAGATAATTTATGGACTATTTTAGCAGGATCCTCCTTGACACAAAAAAAATGCCCTATATCAAAATTAAGTCTTACGACTTCTGAACGAATTCTCTTTATAAAATTTAGAAATTGTTCTGAGCGTTCTATCAGCATATTAGGCTCTGGTTCAACCAGGATGTTGACGCCTTCCCTTTCTGCAACCTTTGTCACCTTGCTCAAATTACTAACAAAAAGCTTTTCTAGTTTTTTTCTATCAATTCGTCCATCGACCGGCCCTCCTGGTTCAGTAGAAAGGTTCTTCGCCCCGACATCCTTTGCCAGCATTATACAATTGATCGTGTGTTCAATACGTAATTGAGCAAAAGTGGTCTTATCTTCAATCCACGAGGGATGATAAATGTCTTGAATGGCATATAGTGTAAAGGCATTCAAGTTGCTGATTTGCAAATTGTAATTTGATATAAGACGCTTAAGTGAACGTCTGTCTTCTTTCTTGAAGACAGGTGGATAAGCATGAGGGACATCACACAAAATTTCGACACCCTCGTATCCAACTTCGCCAATTTTCTTAACAGCATCTTCTAGTGGATGTTTTTTAAAGGCATTAGTACTGAAGGCAAATTTCATACCAGCTCATTAATTTTTTTCTTCTTTAATATATTTGTGAAACTAGAACAAGATATACTGAAAAGGGTAAGTTCTAAATCTCAAATTATTATGGATTGCCAAAGTTGTAAGATAATAGATGACTATCCTGATCAACTGTAAATTGGCTATCAGGGACGATCAACTAATATATACATACTTTCAAAGGAGTAATCGACGATTTGGGCAAAGCTGAACACGCAGACGATGCACTTAACATAGACCTTGCAGGTTTGAAGCTGCGTAACCCCACTCTGTTAGCTTCAGGCTTCCTAGGAATTTCCCAAGACATTTTTAACCGACTATATGCAGCAGGAATTGGTGCAGTTGTCACCAAATCAATCAGCATTGATCCCCGTGAGGGATACAGAAATCCGACAGTCGTAGCTGTAGCAGAAGAGAGTTATTTGAATGCAGTAGGACTAGCTAATCCGGGAGCAGATGCGTTTTCTAAAGAAATTGAATATAATGTAAACGTACCTATAATAGTTAGCCTTGTAGGCTCAGATGCTAATGACTTCCCTCCTATTATAAAAAAGTTTGATCGATTGAACATCTTAGGCTATGAAATAAATCTATCTTGTCCGCACGTGGCAAAATTAGGCACCGAAGTAGGGGACGACCCAAAAATGGTTGAGCAAATAGTAAAGACAGCCAAGTCTATCACACATAAGCCATTGATTGTGAAAGTCGGAATAGGAAATTCAGACGTGGTAAACATTGCCAAAGTCGCGAAAGACTCTGGAGCTGATGCTGTTACTGCAATTAATACTATCCGAGCTATGGTCATTGATGTAGAAGATGGTATTCCAATTCTAAGCAATAGAGTGGGCGGCTTATCCGGTAGATCGATAAAACCGATAGGTGTTCGATGCGTATATGAAATATTCAAAAAAATTGAGATTCCAGTGATTGGATGCGGAGGAATATTCACATGGGAAGATGCTGTCGAGTATATTCTTGCAGGGGCCTCGGCAATACAATTGGGAAGTGTTATAGGCTATCGGGGCATTTCAGCATTTAGAGATATAACTCTAGGTGTCAGCAAATATTTGAACAAAAAGGGGCTGGGAAACGTAAAGGAGCTTGTTGGTCTTGCCCACAAATATTGACAGACTCAGAACCAGATTTATTGAGTATATCATAAATGAGACACCAACCGTCAGAACATTGATTTTCAGAGATAAGCAGGCTGCTAGGGCAAAACCAGGCCAATTCCTGATGGTCTGGATTCCCGGCAAAGAGGAACTTCCTATGAGCGCAATGGTGGTTCAGGGCAAAGAAGATTATGCAGCTGTAACAATTAGAAAATATGGATTTGGATCCACTTCCTTATATGAGAAAGAGACAGGAGAGTACCTGGGAGTAAGGGGCCCTTATGGAAATGAATTCAAAATTAGTAAGAACAGTGAGAATGTTCTTCTAATTGGGGGAGGAACTGGACTTGTTCCTCTTATGCGGTTGCTTCGAGAGTTGAACAATGCCAAAATAGCATGTACCTTTCTCATAGGTGCAAAATCACAAGAAGAAGTTTTCTTCGAAAACACAGCAGAAACATTTCTTGATAGAGTGGACCATAAGGTGATTGTTTCTACAGACGACGGGAGTTACGGCCGTAAAGGATACACGACTGACATAATGACTGATCTCATCAAGACAGAAACATTTGATGCAGTTTACACATGTGGACCTGAGATAATGATGAAAAAGGTGCTAGATATTGCATCAGCCAGGTCAATCCCGGTTCAAGCTAGTGTCGAACGACATATGAAATGTGGAATAGGGATCTGTGCAAGCTGCTGCATAGCAGATCAACTTGTATGCAAGGACGGGACTATATTTGAAGGAAACCAACTTCAATCTATGGTCGAGTTCGGAGTCTCTTATAAAGACAAAGCTGGACGTAGAATGAAATTCTGATTTCGTATTCTTAAGTGTCATAGTAGCATAGTATTTTGCAAAAGAATTTGTCGCGGAATTCAAAAATCTCTGCCTTCTTTTCGTTGTCTTATTTACGATGGTGTGAATCTGAGTTGAGAAAGCTATCAAATGATATGTTCCCTAAAAATCTAAATCCTTAGGTGGATATGACACTAATGTTCAGAGTTGGGAGAAGGCGCAATAGAACATTTGATATAGATGACCTTTAGTTTATAAATATGCATGGCGTGAAAATAATTAGTAAAAATTATTTGAAGCTCTGTTCGTTGATGGTGCTATCAATATTTGCAATGTTGTCCCTTTTCTTTTGTTCCGTTCCCCCGGCTCTTAGTCAAAGCGACAGAGAAGTCAGCATCCCTAGGGGAGCTCAATCTTTAACGCAATCAAAATTCTATGAGCCAACAGGTATTACAGTACAGCCAGGTACAAGTATAACTTGGTCCAATCATGATACCGTGATTCATACGGCGACATCCGGTAATAGTGACTCAGGGACACCAGATGGCAGATTTGATACAGGATTCATTCAACCTGGCAAATCAAAAACTGTGATACTCATCCCCGGAGCTAAAGGCAAAATTGCATACTTCTGCCAAGTTCACCCCTTCATGCGGGGAGAGGTTACAGTCGCTGGATTGCCTATATCCTCAGTGGAAAACGCAACAGCACCACTGACTCAACCGGGTCTTGCTGGGAATGCGACAGCTCCACTGACTCAACCGGGTCTTGCTGGGAATGCGACAGCTCCAATGGGTGTTGCTGCAAATCCAGTCAAAACATATAACCTAGGTATCGGAAACAAACAGTACAAAATTCCATATCAAATCATTGGAGGTAAACTTGATACTATAAACGCTCAAGGGAATAACGCAACACTGGTCTTCAATATTTCAACAACTTCTGACGGAAAACTGACATTGGACCTTCCAAGGAAAATTATAGATTCCAAAAAACAAGGCGGGATTGACGAGGGATATGCAGTATTTGTGGACGGTGAAAATGTAAATGCCGATCAGATTAAGAATAACACTGAGTCAAGAACATTATCAATAGACTTTCCGAAGGGAGCAAGTAGGATCGATATTGCGGGCACCCACATAGTACCGGAGTTCGATCCACTTTCCCTCTTAATATTGGCTATAACTGCAGGGATAATAATAGCGGCTTGTTCAAGAAAACAAGCAACAAGATTCTGGGAGGCAAATCCGAATTCTAGAGATACGTAAATAAGATCGTGTAACGGTGGTCAAAGCACTGCCATGAATACTGGAATGAGCAGGATGAAGCTGAGTGGCATAGGGCTACTTCTGGTGTCTATTGTCGGGTTCTTTGTGTACTCCTATTTTTTGTTTGCTACTGTTTGGGATATTTTTACTCTGAAGTTTACCGTCTTGATAGGATTAGCAGCAATATTGGCAGTATTAGGTTGGATAGGCTATACTATTGCAACTGCCCATAAACCCGAACAGCTTTAACTATGTCTTCAAGTTATCTCTCAACAAAAACATCTGAGACTGTTTGATACAGCCTCGGTCCTACTTCTCTGACGACGACAGTAGCAAGTACTGTATGTCCATAATTTAAAAAAGCTTCGTTCGCATCATCTATCCCTTGTTTGACAGCAAGTTTTTTTGTACGTGCATTTACATGAGCAAAATAATGAATTAGACCGCCATTAGGTCTTAAGGCCAAGACAGCTGAGTTGATATATTTCTTAGCTTGTTCAGGCAATGGCATCAATACACGATCGGACTGACCTTGAAGTTGTTCAGCGATAACATTTCTCGCATCTCCCAAAATGGGGAAGACCCGTCCTTCTAGCTTATTCAATTTTACATTCAAGGTAGATAGCTGATGTGCTACAGGATTTGTATCAATATCATAAACTTTAGACGTTTTGTTTGTCTTCGCTATCACTATAGAAAATGTCCCAACACCAGCAAACATATTTGTTATTGTCTCGTTCTCAGAAACCGCTTTAGCGATACGCATTCTCTCCGTCGTCAACCTCGGAGAAAAGAATGTTTTGTCCACATCTACTTTGAACCTACATCCACTTTCTTTATATTCAGTTATGGTGCTGTTATGTCCTGCTAAAAATTCCAATTGACGTGTTCGATAATCTCCCATGACAGCAGACGTTTGGGCAAACACAGACTTTGCTGCCTTGACATTACATAAAAGACGCTTTGCTATGATTTCTTTTTTCTGGATTAATGAATTTGGTATTTTTATAATTATAATAGTGCCAATAACATCAAAAGCAGAATATAGCTTAGATAACTCGTCGGTTGTGAGGATGTCACTTAAAACATTTTTTAGCATATGGGGCATGGTTAAGCAACAGGTTTCTTGACATAATAGTAATCTCCTGAAGCCTTCTGAGATCTGTCTAGTCTTCCAGATTCTTTGTTGACGCGTGGCCGCCCAGTGGTTTCATCGCGCCTATATGTTATGGATAATCCCTCAAGCAGTTTATTCATACCAGCTTCCTTAAGCATCGGTATAGTAGCACTACCATGGACACCTGGTTCGCCCTCAAAAATTATTAGGGAGTCAGCTATTAAATCTATAAGCTGAATGTCGTGATCTATGATAACTGCAGAGGTACCTTGAGACCTAACAAAACGTTGAAGAAATTTTGCTAAAACAATCCTATCCTCTGCATCTAAGAAAGCGGATGGCTCATCGAGAGCATAAATATCGGCTTTACGAATCAACGTCGCCGCAATTGCCACTTTTTGCAACTCTCCTCCACTAAGATTACTTATTTTCCTTTCATAGAGTTTTTTTATAGACATAGGATTTAATATCTGCTCTTCAATCAGAGATCCTCCCAAAACATCTTGATTAACGGAATAGAGGAGAGATTGTACATCTCCATCGTAATCCTGATTAAGATATTGAGGTTTATATGAAATCTTCACGTTGCTCTCAATCGTGCCTGAATCGGGTTTATCTATGCCGGCAAGTATCTTCATGAAAGTAGTTTTTCCAAGAGCATTTCCCCCTACAATTCCAACGATTTCTGCCTTTCTGATCTGTCCTGGGTCCACCTTGAGCTTGAAAGATGTAAATGCTTTCGTTAGATGCGAATAACTAGCCACAGGAAAATCCAAAATCATGTCGTCTACGGGACTTGTTGCTTCGAATCTGAATGCCTTTTCACGAAACCTTACGTTCTCAGTTGGAAGATAGCCCTCCAAGAAATTATTTATTCCGATCTTCGTACTCTGTAAACTAGAGACAATACCATATGCGCCGGGTTCACCATACAGAATATAAATATAATCTGATAGATAATCTAATAATGTCATATCATGTTCTACTACCATAACACTCTTGCCCTCGTTTGCTAAGCCTTGGATTACCTTTGCAACTGCCAGTCTTTGATACACATCATTGTACGAGGAAGGCTCATCAAAAAAGTAATAATCTGCATTTTTAGAGGACGCTACAGCGACTGCGAGTCTTTGCAATTCTCCCCCGCTGAGGTCGCTTACTTTTGTGTTTAGGGTGTATTTCAAACCAAGTTCAGCTATAAGTCTATCAGCCACTTGTCTTTCATCGTACATTCTTATCAATTCCTTTGTTGTTCCTTTGAATGCTTGAGGTATAAGATAAACCAACTGGGGTTTGATCGAGGTGCGAAGTGTGCCATTAGCCATTCTTTCAAAATAATCTTTCATATCTGTTCCATGAAATCTCTTGATTACATCATCCCAATCAATTTGAGTATCATAATTGCCAAAATTTGGTTTGATGTTTCCTGACAGTAAATTCACTATCGTAGATTTACCCATACCATTTTTTCCAAGTAAGCCAATAACGCTCCCCTTCTTTGGCGCCGGAAGTCGATATAATCTAAAGGAGTTGACACCAAATTGATGAATCTTGTCCTGCCCCAATTCCTTGGCCAGATTGACTATAACGATAGCGTCAAAAGGACACTTCTTTACGCATATACCGCAACCATTACACAGATCCTCTGAGATTAGAGCTTTCCCGTCTTGTGAACGTTGGACTATACATTCACCACCAGTCTTGTTAACCGGGCAGTAAACAATACATTCAAGACCACATTTTTTTGGCTGACATAATTCCTGATCGAGTACAGCTATTCTGTGTGTAGAATCTGGTGAATTTCCCATTATGATATAATACTATTTCTTGAGTAACCAGATATTATAATCTTGCTAGTTTATGTTTTACAGTAAGGTTAATTTGACCGGACCGTGGTACATGGAATCAGCCGGCCATAGCGGCAGGGCGCGACCCGGTCCCATTCCGAACCCGGAAGTCAAACCTGTCGTCGCTACTGGATACTGACCTGCGTGAGCGGTCGGGAAACAGTAGTGCTGGCGTTTATTACTCCTAATCTGTCTTGGCAGCAATATTGGTCTCTCCTAAAACCCGGAGTGAACCTTAAATTCGAAAGAAACATAATTGTTGAACAAGGAATGAGATCACATCTTTAGTCCGAATAAATAAGGGTAGGTTTACAGTAGTATAATGCAACTTACATCGATTCCTAATTCCGAGCTAAATGATATTTAGACGCGCCTAGCTGTTTTACAACATTTACCGCAGAGAACGTCAGATTTCCATTACATTTCGTGCTTTAACGATGTCGCTTGTTAATTCCAGTTTGCCTAAATCAGGCCATTACGAATAAACTTAACAATGCAGATCATCACCAAAATGTATTTGACTCAGGAGTCGCCTGACATGAAGTCCGATGCGATCAATGACTTCGTAGATTGCAATAAACCCGTCAACGTCCCATACTCGCGCTTGTATAATGCAGGCAAAGTTAGCTACCTTAACCGAGACAGTTCTAACTTCCTGGCCCATAATGTTTTTCGAAAAAGCAGATTTGAGAACTGGATCTTTCGTTAAAAACTCGGCAAGTACTCCCCCACTCCAACCAAGCTTAGTGACCTTTCCGTTATGCAAGTCATAATAAGGATCTGCGTGCAGTAAGCGATAGCAATTATTGTCATTTTCTATTATATGATCATTCTGGATAAGACAGTATATATTGAAGAAAGGACCCATTCGAACGATGTCTTCTACGCCAATGTAGTCGATATTCGATCTACTGATCTGGACAAATCCGTCTTTATTTCCTAACCACCTTTCAAAGTATGGGCGTTTTTCTACGCGCACGTTTTGCAACAGATCTCCGCGGCTGCAATTTATGCCAAATAACCTGAGCCTAGTTATGAGCAGATCTAATTGAAATTCCGGCAACAGTTTTTGCTTCCCCTTGTCTCTTTTATTGCTGGTTGATAAAAAAGACTTTTCAAACTTAGAGATGAAAGATTCGAATCACTGGTCCTACAAGGTCGCGGTAAGAAATCGCCATCTGGCAGGTGGTATCAATCGTAATAATACCATAGAATTTATTGCTATATATATAGTGGTTATCGACTTTAGATCTTTAGGGGATCTTTTCCTCCTCTATCAAATAAAGCTCATCAAGTGGATTCGGCGTCCTCGGTAATCATTTTTACAATAGTTCTGATTCCAAAACCTGTAGCGCCTTTTGGATTATAACTTCTCTCAAAGGTTCCCTCCTGTGTCCAAGCTGTCCCCGCAATATCAAGATGGACCCACGGAACATCATCTACAAAATTTGAAAGAAAGGCGGCTGCAGTTATAGCGCCCCCTTGCCTGCCTCCTATGTTCTTGATATCGGCGACATTGCTCTTTATCTGCTCATGAAATTCATCATACAGCGGAAGTTCCCATATCCTTTCTCCTGTTTTTTCAGAAACTTTTCTTAATCTTTCCATTAGCTGCTTGTTTGTGCCAATTGCTGCAGCTACATTGGCACCAAGT
>DATDLD010000048.1:0-8629 GCA_036519475.1 Candidatus Nitrosopolaris sp.
GGATAGTTGAAGCACAGACAACATCACACCTACGCATTACCTAGTGTCTGATATACAAAACGTCATACAGATAGATTTTAATCTAGTTTACCGTTGAGAAATTTCTAGTGCAAAGCATAGCCGAAAATAAAGGAAAGAGCGCGATTGTCACAAGCGCTTTACCATATGCAAATGGAGAAATTCATCTCGGTCATATTGCATCTACATACTTGCCTGCGGACATTTTTACTCGTTTTAGCCGCTTACTAGGTAGAGAAGTTTACCATATTTGCGCTACAGATGATTTTGGTACTCCAGTCTTGATTAGGGCAGAAAAAGAAAACAAGACACCTATGGAGTACGTAGATGAATGGAACAAAAGAGATTATCAAGATTTTAAGTCAATTGATATATCCTTTGATTTCTTTTCTAAAACGAGTTCGAAAGAAAACATTGAACTTGTTCAATATATTTTCAAGAAGCTCTACGATAATGGACATATTTATGAGAAAGATGTAATCCAGTTTTATTGTCAGATTGACAAAAAATATTTACCAGATAGATACGTTGTAGGCAGATGCCCATATTGCAATGCTGAAAATCAGTATTCGGATCTTTGCGAGAATTGTGGAAGGGTTCCCGACCAAATCTTAGACCCAAAATGTGGAATATGCGGAGCAGATCCCATAAAAAAAAATAGCATTCACTATTTCTTCAAGCTTTCCGACTTCGCACGCCAATTAAGGTTTTGGTTGACAAATAATCATAATCTTCAACCTGATGTAAAGAATTATGTAATAAATTGGATCGACGAAGGCCTTCATGATTGGGACATAACTAGAGATATTTCCTGGGGTGTTTCTATCCCCCTCCCTGATGCAAAAGGTAAAGTTCTTTACGGCTGGTTTGATAACCACATATGCTATATCTCTAGCTTTAAAGCATTTTTCCAAGCCCAAAATAGGGATGGTAGACGATTTTGGAATGAGTCAGAAATTTTTCACTTCATAGGCAAAGACATAGTGTACCATCATTATCTGTTTCTTCCCGCCGTTCGCATGGGTATCAATCAGGAGTACAAATTGCCTGACTATATACCTACTAGAGGACACTTGTTGCTTCACGATCGAAAGATTTCGAAGAGCAGAGATTGGTATATAAGTTTGAGAGAGTTTACATCGAGTTTTAATCCCGACTATCTGAGGTTTTATCTTGCCTCTATCACACCATACTCACAGGGAGATGCAAATTTTGATTGGGATGTATTTCGCGATAAGATTAATAATGAACTTATTTCTAACGTAGGAAATTTTATTAATCGAACTCTTACTTTTATCGCTAAATCATTTAACAGTAAAGTTCCTTCCCCTTCTGAATTTGGTCCAGATGACCAGGCTAGCATACGAGAAATTGGTAGAATTGCCGATGAAGTCGGAGCCTTCCTCTCAAATAATGAATTTGACAAAGGACTGAAACGTATCCTAGCCTTTAGCACATATTTTAATCAATTTTTCCAAAAGAAAATGCCCTGGTCAGATTCAGAGAGTGCCAGGGCAACATTATATATCTCTGTAAACGCAGTATGGTCAATTGGAATCATATTGGAGCCCTTTATTCCGACTTCCTCTGAGAAAATTTGGGTCCAACTTGGTATGCAAAGTAGTGTCCACAAGGAGAAATGGAATTCTGCATCACGGTTTAACCTAAATCCTGGTCATGCACTAGGGAATGTTGGGCCGATTTTTCAAAGAATTGAAACTAAAGACATAGAACTACGGAAATTCGATTTTGAAAAACATTGAACAACAAATTTTCGCGTGGAATAATGATCGGGCGTTTCCAGCCATTTCATAAAGGTCATCTTTTGCTTGCAAAACAAATTTTTGGCGATTGCGAAGAATTGATAATTGCAGTGGGCAGCGCGCAGTTCAACTACATGTTTAAAGAGCCATTTACGGCCGGGGAACGAATTGTAATGATACATGAATCTCTAATGGAATCGAGCTTCGATCTTGGCAGATGCTATATCATTCCTATAGAGAATGAGGAGAATAATGCAACATGGTACGCGCATATGAGATCAATGGTTCCCTCTTTTGACGTTTTATATTCAGGAAATGAATTCGTACTGAATCTAATAGGGAAGCAAATTGAGATAAGAAGCCCAGTTTTTATCAAACGAGAGAAATATAATGGGTCTTACATTCGTGAGCTAATGACAAAAAACGATGATTGGAAGAAATTGGTTCCTACTTCAGTATCAACTTTAGTACAACAATTGCGAGGTGTAGAAAGAGTTAAGATGCTCCAAAAAATGCAGACCAACGGTTTTTACAATGTGAGACGATATCCTGTTACAAAATAAAATTTATGCAAAAATACTGATATTCAGTATAACCACAGCATGTCAGAAACGTTGCAAATTCTCTTGAGGCGGCTGCAACAACAAATAGATTGAAAACGCGTTTATATTATTGTATTTTACGTTAGAAATTGGTTTCATCAAGAATGATTCATTGAAAAAGATTATTAGATGTATGCTAAAATTCGCTGGTACCAGATTTTAGGTGTTAGTCTAATATTTTAATTACGTACATTCAATTGAACCTAAGCTTATGTATTTGACAAATCTCGAAAATAAATGTGGCCGGTATTGCCGACAGTGGATTGACGACTTGTAAAACAAGAGTGAATCAATCATTCCAAAAACTACGTGTTGTCACATACTGCCTCTCTGCTTTGTAGATATTATTGTAAATATCAGCATCGTCAACTTGGTCACGTAGAATGCGCGCCGCCGTATCTGCACCAATCCCATAACCTGCTAAGACTACAATAGCCCTCTGGCCAAAATTATTAATTAGCGATGCCACTTTCCAGGCGCGGTCGAATCTGTGAGTTTCGACGGGAGACAATTTCACTCCTGCAAGTCTTCTCACAATTATATCTGCCAATTCGTTGTCAGACCAAAAGGTTGATGTGACTAATCGAGAGCGGCATAAAAGACATTGTATCTTTGCTGGGATTTCTTTGGTTTCTATAACACGTTGCCATTTTCCACATCTAATACAAATTAGCTTGTGTTTAGTCTTCTCTATTCTCTGTTTAACAAGTTCGATAATACCCTTTTCGATGCTAAGCGGAGAAGCAGAGAATTTGGCAGATTGTTCAACTATCGGCCTTGCCAAATCAGAAAACTCATTCATCTCTTTCCAATGAATTTTAATTATTCCATTTTTGTAATCATTTAGTAGCTTTGCAGTTTGGGTTACGTCGTATTTATCATGAATGAGTTCTCTGATTGCTTCCTTGCTGAGTGGAGTTTTTGCATATCTATCATAAATCATCCTTGCTACCTTTTTATCATATAGCGCCTGTTTACCAATAACGCCGAATCTTTTTCCAACCATCCAAACTCTCCAATTAGCTGCGTGCGTACCACCAAATGAAGCAATTATAACAGATTCCAAGTCGTAAGAGTCACCCAAAACTGCTTCAAAGTGGCCCTTTGCCAATCTGGCATTGGAGGTCAACATAATCCTATATGGGTCGCTCCTTGTCTCCACAATATATCCAAGTTGAGATGATAATATAGTGGACATCAAGGTTGCAAGAGTATTATTTACCTTGGAACCGAACGTTCCATGCAAGACCGTCATATTCCTAGCTATGGAGCTCTCTATCACGATGTTTTTTGAATCAGGAATTATTTTTAGAGAGTTTAGCGTGTTCTTTATCACAGGAGTAGAAAGATGAATTTCATTTCTTGCTGCTTGTGTACGCAGCAACCCTACCTGCTCAGCTGTTTTGTAATCTACAGGTATCATTTCTCCAATCCAATAAGGAATATTTATAGTAGCGCCATGCAATGGTTCTACATTTACTAGCATTCTTTTTTCGTCCACAGATAATACCCTCCATTGCAATCCTCTTAATACGAATACATTTCCCTTTTCTCCATAGTCTCCGACGAATCGTTGATCCAGAGTTCCAATCCGTCGTCGATTTACACTGTCTATAACCTCAAATTTCAGAACGTGGGGAATAGTAGATAAATTATCAAAATAGTATTTGTACGTCTTAAATGTGCGTGTGTACGACTCATTTTCCCTATTGTATCTAATGATCCCGTTCGTGTGAAGAAGGTCAATACAATCTTGTACGTCACATCTAGGAATTTGTGCGAATGGATGTGCCTTTGTAATAAGTCCATAAAAATCTCCAATGATTATAGGATTTCTACTTTGTAAAGCCAAACCGGCAGCATGATGAGATAGCACATCTAGTGCATCTTTATGCATGATCTGTTCTTCGATGGAACCTTTTTTCATCCTTCGAATGATGGCAAGAGATTCTAATTCATCATCTGGTTTGTTTGCTACGATAAGCCCTTTGGCTGGACTCCTATTTGCGTGCCTGCTGCGGCCAATTCTCTGAACTAGCTTTGAGACTTGTCGTGGAGAGCCATAGTGTATGACCAGATCGACCGAACCAATATCTAATCCTAACTCTAAAGAGGAGGTACATACTACGATCCCTGCGGATCCTGTCTTCAGCTTGTCTTCTGCTTCTTCTCGAATGTCCCTTGATAAAGACCCGTGGTGTATGTCTACCTTTATGCTTTGTTGATTTTTCAAAATTGTGGCCATGTACTCAGCTTCGTCTCTTGTGTTAGAGAATAGCAAAACTGGGCCCGAAATACTGTTTAATTTTATGTACTCTATAACTGATAAGGCAACGTGATTAAGAGAACCTTCTACGAAATTCAAATCAATATCATACGACCTCCTATAGTTGTCCACAATTATGGCATATCTCCGATTATAGCCCGCGATGAATCTAGCGGCTTGATCTAAATTGCCAACGGTAGCTGAAAGTCCTATTCTTGTAAATTCGTGTGAGGATACAGCCTGCAGTCTTTCCATGCTTATCGATAGATGTGTTCCTCTTTCATTTGAAACTAATTCGTGGACTTCGTCAACAATTACCCATTCCAGGCTCCCAAGTGCTTCTAACATTCTTTCATTAGTGAGGACTACAGCGAGCGACTCTGGAGTAGTTATCAGGACATCAGGAGGGTTTTCCATAATTTTCTTTTTTGCCTTATTTGTTGTGTCCCCGTGTCTTATTTCTACAGATAAGTTTTCTGATCTTGCATACTTAACTATCCTTCTGAAGACATCGTTGTTTAAAGCTCTTAGAGGAGTAAGATAGAGAACTTTGATTTTTCCGCTATTTTTTGGAAGATCTCGAGACAGCATAGCAAAGATTGGTATTATAGCCGCTTCTGTTTTCCCTGAACCAGTCGGTGCTACTATTAGTGAGTGTAATTTCCTCAAAATAACAGGTAATGCTTTTTGTTGAATTGCTGTTAAGGAATCAAATCCTTCTTTCTTATACTTGTCAATAATTAACTGGCTCTGCGCGTCATCACTTTTTTGCATCAGGAGATCTTCTTGAAGGGTTTTGGTATTGCCTTGAATTAGAACTTGATCTCTCATAAACAATTGTTGCAAAAAGACCAAGGACAAATAAACCAACAGCTACCCATACGTATTTGTCAAAACTTGCAATACCTTCTATTGCCATGTCATTCCCTTTGAACATCGATAAATATATTCGTTTTAATTCTAACGTTGCTTGGCACCGTAATAGCAAGTGGAGTTTTTACGTGACATTTATAGCAAACTAGTATAAAGGGCCAACGAGAGGCAAATAATCATGTATTTTTTTAGAAAATCGTTAACAATATTATCAGTTTTTCCCGTCAAAAGTTAAGAGTGTCGCCGGGAAGAATGAGTACTTGTTTCTACTTGTGACATCCCGATTTCTTTAGAGATACAATATTAGAGTTGAATTATTAAAATTAAACATACATATATTATGTTGACGGTAATGGCGAGTGACTTTGGATAATGATAACAATTTAGAGCCAAGACACGATCAAGAAGCAGCTACAGGCGAAAGAAAGGTAAAGGGTATAGCACTTCTGTCAGGTGGCCTAGACAGTAGTTTAGCAGTTCGTGCGATGTTAGACCAGGGCATCCTGGTCGATGCTGTTGCAGTCAAGACACCGTTTTGTGATTTCGATTGCGGTAAGGGTTGTGGCCAAAAGGTCAAAGAGGTTGCGACAGAACTCGGCATTCCTCTTAAGACCGTGTATTTTGGCGATGACTATCTACGAATGTTAAAGCATCCAAAATATGGCTACGGTTCTGGTATGAATCCTTGTATCGACTGCAGAAGCATGATGTACAAGGCTGCGAAAGATGAGATGGAGAAAACAGGGGCTGAGTTCCTAATCACTGGTGAAGTATTGATGCAAAGACCTATGAGTCAGAATCCTCGTGCTCTAAATATCATTGAAGAAGAATCAAAAATGAAAGGAAAGGTATTGAGACCTCTCTCTGCAAAGTGTCTTCCACCCACTGAGGCAGAGAATATGGGATTAGTGGATCGAGCAAAGCTACATTCTATTACTGGGAGATCACGGAAGAGTCAACTTAATCTAGCCAAGCAGTATGACATTGTTGATCCTCCCAATGCAGCAGGGGGATGTCTTTTAACCGATCCGGCATTCGCTCGTAGAATAAAAGACACCATGCATTCTACAGATGACGTTCCGACTATTAATGACGTAGAGCTATTGAAGCTCGGTAGGCATTTCAGATTATCTAGTAAGTCGAAATTGATCGTAGGGAGAAATAATCAGGAGAATGAGATTATGGGTGCACTAAAAATAACAGGAGACATAATTCTTGAAGCTAAAGAATATCCTGGACCGATTGGTATTCTTAGGGGCTTAACCCATGATCAAGACATGCTTGAAATATCAGCTGCTATAGTTTTGCGCTACTCTGATGCTCCAAAGCAAGGAGAGTCAAAAGTAAAAGTCCTCATAGATGACCATGAAATCGAAATTACTACCGTCCCTGTAGATGACATGTTACTCGAAAAAACACGACTCTAAAATTCACGCTGTCGGTAAATGACTTTTGACCAGTATGACTATTTATCGATTCAGTAAGAGCTGTACTGTACTTAGCATTAGAGAAGATGGATTTATGCAGATCCCAAAGACACCGGTCTATCTGAAAACAATAACCCTCAGAGACATTAGCGAGATCCCAAGTATCAAGGAGGATTCAAAAAAAAACATGATTCTTATTTTGAGGGTTACTCCCTTGGCACAGAAAGATGTAGATGAGCTTCGTAAAGCAATTGACGAGCTATACAAGTATGTACAAGCATTTGGTGGCGATATTGCGAGGTTGGGGGAAGAGCGTGTAGTAATAATTCCCCCCGGTGTCAAAATTTGGCGTGGAACCCAGGACTTGAAATAATCAAAATCCGGTGGGTCCATGAATCCTAGACCATTCGCCTGAACAGGATGAATCACATGTTAGACGCTTATAGTCATCATTAAAATTTGCTTTGCGCATTTGGGTGATAGAACACGTAGAGTGGTGGATTAAGAAAAGACCGAAGAGCTGCTCGTAAATCAAAAACTAAAACAAAAATATGATAGTCCTTGCCAACCTAATTCTCGAATTTATGTTATCTCTAAAAATGCGCTTAATTTTCTCTGCGATTATACTGCCGTAATTTTCGAGACTCTATTTTGTAATTTACTAACGAGGCCTGTTCAAAAAAAAATCGCGCAAATCCTTCTTTGACGTATAGAGAATCCATTGTGTCAAGTTAGTGTAGTCCCCTCCATAACGAGCTTCACTCTTCTTTAGAAGTGAAAAACCCTTCTGATCATTCGTTTAATGTAACAGTTATAATATTCAATGCACACACTGAAGCTATCGATGAGTAAATTGAAGCAATCTTCAGACCCAATTCTGCCAGGGGAATCCGTAGCATCAATCGAGGAATTTGAGGGTGGAAAGAACACCTATATTGACAATGGTCTTATCCGTTCGGCTGCAGTAGGCCATAAAGTTTTGGATTTCAAAAGACGCACAGTAAGAATTGAGCAAAAGAATCCTCCAACATTGCCTAAAGTAGGTGATATTCTCGTCGGCTACGTTGAAATGCTATTTAGCAGTATGATGTCCATTAGAGTACTCTATATAAACGACACAAAGTCAACATCTGGTTTTTCCGCCATTTCATCAGTTAAAATAGGGGCAGGATGGAGTCGTGATAGAGGCGACAGAAGGGGAAGAACAATTTTTAGAGTAGGTGATATTCTTCGAGGAAGAGTAGTTAGTTTATTGAATTCAACAATTCATCTTACCATCGAGGAGAAGGAATTTGGGGTAATTTATGTCACCTGCTTTAATTGCGGAGGCGACACGGTTCCCGTAAACAAGAGTGTTAAATGTATTGAATGCGGCGTCGTGGAAGAGCGTAAATTAACATCTGATTATGGAAAGGAGACCTTTAGATTGATCCAAAAAACAGGTAATGCTTAGACAGTTATGGGCATGGAACGGGTGGCGTTTCAAGGCGAACGGGGTGCTTTCAGTGAAATGGCAACTCTCCAATACTTTTCACGACCAACCCTAGTACCACTGAGAACCTTTTATGACATATTTAGCAGTATGCAGAACGATACCATAGACTTTGGTGTGGTGCCCATTGAAAATTCAATAGAAGGTAGCATTAATGAGGTTTATGATCTATTATTGGATGCAGATTT
>DATDLD010000049.1:0-10088 GCA_036519475.1 Candidatus Nitrosopolaris sp.
AATTGTATTTGTATAAGAGAGCTAATTAGTTAGCAATGACAGTAATGTTCGAATCACTTGATTTTCTTTATGTCCCAGCTCCAGAGATCCAAGAATCTATCAGATACTATACAAAGGTGCTTGATGGTGAATTATTGTGGAAAATACATGCGTATGGAGTTTGGGTTGCATGTATAAGACTTTCTAGTAAAGAACCGTACATTCTGCTTGCAGACCATATAGGAAGAAAGGATTTGATGTTGATCTATCGGGTCAACAATTTGGATGACGCCGCGTCTGAGCTTCGAGGAAGAGGGTGGAGAGAAGAAAAAAGTTTAGAGATCCCGAATGGCCCTTGCTTAACATTTCGTGATCCTGCAGATAACTCGATTGTGATATACGAGAATCGACGTCCCCATGTCATGACAGAATTTAAAGGGCGAATTGATAATGATTAGTAAAAGTGCTGGAGGATTAGTTATCTCATAAATGAACAACTCTACTTAACAAGAGAACGGTCACTACACCCATGTCGAGGTTTAACGTTTGCATACAAGTGTTTAATGCTCTTGCCTCTGACTAATAAATCGAGTTCTAGTAGAATTTCATGACCACTTTTTATTGACCCTAGTCTCAAGTATCAATGTCCTTATTCTTCGACTATTTTAATTATATTCAATACTTCTTGTCTGTCAGTACTTCTTCTTTGCCTGACTGATAGCTGAATTCTTGATTCGAACATTCAAAATAAAATAGAATATGTGTGCATCAAGTCAAGTCAAAGATAATTTACTCGTGTTGTCTATACAATTTCTGCTGTAGCGAATCTCTCTCCTACTTGCGTAATCTTTGCCTTTACATTCTGTCCTGCTTGTCCATTTTTTACAAAAATCACAAATCCTTGTATTCTGGCAATACCGTCGCCCTTCCTACTTGTCTCTGTGATCTGTACATCATATTCTTTACCTGTTTCAACAGGCTTTGGGCTGAAGCCTCTGTTAAAGCCGCTGCTGTAACCTCTTCCTGATCCGTAGCTCATATTAATACTTCAAAAATGTTAACTTCTGTTCCTAATATGAACTAATACACTGGTAATTCAAGAGGCAACTTCCTTATGGAAAAAGTATGATCTAGGATGTGACGAATTTTCTCCTATCATTGTTTACTACTAGAATGTCGAGAAATCTTTTTTTCATCCTCAGGAGTCTTAATGATGCCTTGGGTTGCTATATCTGGTGGTTATTCTTGTTGTAAAACAGTAGTAGTCAAAGGGTATAAGCTAGTATGCAGAAGGATATATCTTCTATATTGACTCGTAACGAGAGTTTGTCTATAAAAATAGTCGAAGCTTATACTTGGGACGTAGGGCATGGAGCTACGGGATCCTATGCATCCTTGCTTCTAGAGGTGATGTTATTGAGATTAGAGGTAACAAACGGAGAACTCGCTACCACTTTATCCTTCAGGAGATAATTATTTAGCCTGTATGAGCCGCTATAAAAATACGCGTATTTAGGATTATTAATTCAATAAATATATGAAGCTTATCTATAAAGGATGTTATAAAGAAGTAAGATCTTTTTGAGTACTTAGATTAGGTGAATGATCTATCCTGTCTTGGCATTACTCATCACTTCTATAAGTGCAATTAATTTATAAGACGCTATTGCATTTTAATGATAATATTCCTTAATGTTAGGACAAAGAGCCGAATCCTCTTACAGATGCGAATCATGCAGCACGTCATTTTCTACTAGAGGAGAACTCGAACAACACCTTCGCCAAAGACATGGGATCTAAGTGTCTACAATACATAAATCCAATTGGCTGCACGACAAAAAATAATTTACTATATCTTTTGCGGCAAGGCATAATCACTTCTATTATTGATCGTGGATCTTGCTAACGCAAATGAATTAATCATTTCTGTGAAACCGGCAGATAGCAATCAAAGTAGTGAATCTAGTGAATCTAACTAGTTGTCTCTGCTCCAATTTTATGTTTATTTATAAACTTAATATTTTGGCTACTTTATTTACTAGGTTTTCATTTTCAATTGGTTTTTGAATAAACCAGTTTTTATTCAAACAGTATTCCTCATTTCCCAGTTTTTCATGATACATGTTGCTAGCAGTTAGAAAGCAAATTTTAACTTCATTATCCTTTTTTCTGATCTCTTGATAAAGCTTAATACCATCCATTTCAGGCATTTTTATATCAAGGACCAATAAGTCATACGAGTTGGCCTTAAAGCTCTTCAATACAGTAGTAGGATCGTTAGAGGAACTAACTTCAAATCCATTATCTTCTAAAACGAGTTTCAACACCAAGCTAGTGTCTGGTTCATCGTCCACTGTTAAGACTCTTTTTTTATTATCATGATTATCTTTTGTGGCGATTGTTGATCTGGTATTTTTGGCTTCCTGTATCTGTAACGGCTTAGGAGCTAGTAATAGATTCATACTGACAACAGGTCTCTTGAAGCTATGTTACTATTATAATGTGCAACACGCATAGCAGAGGGGGAGGATACAGTAATATACCGTATCAGTACGGTACTCTACCAGTTGAAGGTAGTGCTATGATGTCTATATCAGAACACTCAAAAAGACAAACTAGAATGTCTGCTCGAGATAAAGATTTTGCTTAATTGTCTTGTAAAATATAATCCACAAGATCTTTCAGATCTGCGGTCGCAAGGCAGCATACTTTATCTGCTCCGCCATAATATACGAATAACTGTCCGCCTAGTATGCAGGCTCCTGTAGGAAAGACTACATTATTGACATCCCCGTATCTCTCGTATGGTTCTTCGGGCTCTAAAATGGGTCTTCTAGTTCGACCCAGAACTTTGCACGGATCCTTCAAGTCGAGGAGCGCAGCGCCAACGCTATAGACTTTATCATTACTGACCCCGTGATATATAATTAACCAGCCATATTTTGTTTTGATAGGGGGAGCACCAGCGCCAATCTTTAAAAACTCCCAATCTTGCTCGGGTTTGAGTAGAAGTGTATGTTTTTCAAAGCTTGTTAAAGACTCGCCCTCACCCAGCCATATGCTAGGCCTTTCCACACCATATGCGGCTCCTATCCAAGTGCTAGGTCTATGTAGCGAAAAATAAGTCATTCTTTCATCTCCATTCGATGATTTATTATTTATTTTGTCTGGAAAAAGCACGACGTCCTTATTATCAGCTCCTTTGCTAGTTATAATTCCAAGTCTCGTAAACTCATGATAATCAGTGGTTGTTGCCAAAGCTGAAGACACATCTGGTCTGTCTCGAAAATGGGTAGAGAGTATTACATAGGTAATGTACGGTTGGTGATCAATCTCTACTAATCGAGGATCTTCTATTCCATATCTCTCATAATCTTCAGTTGGACCAAAAGCTATTTCATTACGTCTGTCAAAATAATAACCGTCTATGCTTGAAGCATAGCCAATTCTTGAAATGTAGTTTTCATATTCTCCGATTGCCCGATAGAGCATATGTACTTTGTTTCCATCATACAAAGTAGCGCAGTTAAAAACTGCTTTGGATTCCCACCAGTTGTCTTCGTGTGGACTCAAGACGGGATTCTTCGCATATCTTTTTAAAATTGCTTTATCAGCAGACAAGATACTAATGCTTTAACCGAGCCGTTAGGTTTATAAAAACCATACATGAAGGCCCACTAAGCCCAAAGATTAGTGGGTAAGTACTACAGGGTAACGATACAACTATTCTGTCTAAAGCCTTATAACTTTCATCACCTGATGAGCTCGATTGTTTGCCGTCAAGTATTAGATCGAAGTTATTTATCTAATCTTATTCCGATCCTACTCTAATAGATAATTTTTTCTCTTCTGTTATACGATAGTATAGCTGAGCATGTTGCTTACCTACATTTAGCCAACTGATTTTTTTCTTAAATGAATCGACTTCTTTGACATATACAGCGTAATCTCGATCCAGCATCGCTAATGCCTTTGAAAATTCATTTGGATTGCGACGTACGGTTATTCCTAAGCCTTGGGCAGAGAATTCATTAAAAAATTCGAGATCAGTAGCTACGAAAGGAAGGCCATGGGCCAAAGCATCGAACATTACCCCTGAACCAGAACTTACTTTGTAAGGGAGGATAACAGCATCAGCTGAAGAAAATAAAAGGGAGAGTTCTTCTTCATTTAGGAAGTCACTTTGCAAATTTACTATATTGTCTTTTTTTATAATATCAAGACTGAAATCTTCCTCAGTACTGTAATGGTTTTTTGAAGAGTTTATCACAATTGTCCACCCTTTAGGTATATTCATCTTCTCTAAAATATCCCATCCTTTAGTAGCGGTCATAAATCCAAGAGCTAGTGCTATTCGACCGTTTTCAGGAAGCGAGAATAGCTTCCTTGTCTCCTTCTTCTTTGTTTTATTATAGGCGAGAGAAGGTTCAGAACCATGGAATATGACTTGTGCTCGTCGACCGACCATCTTTGACATATATTGCGAGAACACTATGCCTGCTTCACTTCTTGCCAGCTTTTCTCTGTTCAGATTATGAAACGAGTAATAATTGATGATTCTCTTCCAATGCCTGATAAAATTATTGGAATATCTACTGACAATATTTCTTTTGGGCAAGTCTTTGGTAGCTACGATCAGATTAAGCCATTGCTTGAAAGTATATGCGGAATGAAAAGTCGTTACTATTGGGATCTTGCAAAACTTGTAAAACGAGTCTATATTTGTGCTAGTCCTTGTGGGATTTATAGGATCTAATTTCAGGCCGTACAAGCCATGTTCATATTGAATATGAACTAAATCAGGCTTGATCTTATCGACTATCTTTAATAGAACATCAGAATTCTCGGTATTAGCTGGAGAAAGACCAGAAAAATCACCACTGCCTAAGTGATTACATGCAACATGTACATCAAACCCAATTTTGCGTAATTCTTTCGTTAGGTTGTAAGTATAACGTCCGACGCCCCCTTGCATAGGAGGGTACTCTGTAGAGACCATCAGTATACGCAGATGCAAATTAGTAGAATTGACGAGCATGTTTAAATGAATATATAGATCTTTATATAAATCTTAGTATATGTTTATAATAAGTATTAAATATTAATAGAAACTAGTACTTCAGATAGATGCCTACAAGATATACTGTCACTATTACAGCGGTCGGTTCCAGCTATGTAATAGTATTGCCCAAATCTGTAGTAGATGGATTCAATTTATCAAAAGGAGATAGGTTAGAAATGATTGTCAAAGATGATGGAATATACATTCCTCTAGCAGAACGAAAAAGCGGAAATACTTGAGAATTCAGACCCTAATAGTGAGATGCTAGATATTCTGAAAGTAATTAGCACAAAAGATCGGCTCAACCCTCTTTAACACTAAGAGCGTTACCTCGCGCTGCTACTCGATTTCTACGACGTATGTTATGATGTGAATATTTATGAACTAACACAACTACATCTTTCCATATATCACTATGCAGTTGTCATATTTCATGCTGCGTAGAAAATATGATTGTTATGAACATTCATTACGTTAAAATGAAGTTACATTTATCGATCTTCTAAAACATTTTACCATACTACCCTTTATATTTATTAATCCTCTTAGTATTGACGACACAATACGAGAAATGAAAGGACTACAGGATTGCACAATGCGGAGGTAATAAATACACTATTACAAGTTTTATCTAATGCGCAGCATAGAATAGATATTTGCGGGAATTCTAAATTTCCCTCAAAGATCTTGTCATTTTATTCAGTAAATAACTTATTACTTTCTAGTGGCAAAAGAACTAATACAAGACAAAGATACATTTTTGAAATTACAAGAGAAAATATCGACTACTGCAAAAAGTTGATTAAAAAGATCGAATTACGCCATCTCGATGAAAATGAAGCAAACTTCGCAGTAAATGAGAGAGAATGTCTAGGTTTTATAACTATGCAAAAAGAAACATTACAAGCTACCTACAGTAATATGAAAGAAGTAGTAGAACAGCAACAGTCTGTATTTGAGACTCTCTGGAACAAGGCAATTCCAGCACGAGATAAAATCATGGAAATTGAAGAGGGCTTAAAGTCAGAATTTCTTGAAGTTATATCAGATCACAAAAAAGCAACTGAGATTTATATTAATCTTGCAAAGTCGGTGGAGAGAGAGGCGCTAATACTCTTCGCTAACAGTAAAGCTATAGTTAGAGCAAAGAGGCTCGGAATTTTGGATTATTTAATCACTGCCTCTAAGCGAGGAGCGGTGATAAAGATTATCACTCCGATAACAGAAGAGAATTTACAATTCACAGAACAATTTTGTGAGAAGGCTCCAAATATTAGAATTCTCAATGGTGGAGCTTCCCACTCCGGTTTGTTTATAGTCGATGGCACAAAGTTTCTCAGATTTGAACTCAAAGAACCTAAAGCTGAAGAATTTTCGGATGCAATAGGATTTGTACTGTATTCAAATAGTAAAGTAGGTGCCTACTCAACCAGGTCATTTTTTGAATTACTATGGAATGAACATATTCAATATGAAAAGCTAAAAGAAGCAGATAATATGAAGAATGAATTTATCAATGTAGCTGCACATGAATTAAGAACGCCCATACAGCCAATACTTAGTTTGTCTCAGGTTCTTCAATCAAAAATAAAGGATACTAAGCAGAGGGAACTTTTGGATGCCATTGTAAGAAATGCAAAAAGGTTACAGAGACTCACAAATGATATATTAGACGTTACAAAGATTGAAAGCCACTCTTTGAACCTGAACAAAGAACAATTCGAGCTAAGCAATGTGATATCTAACTGTATAAGTGATATCGAAGATCAAGATGAAAAGGTTCGAAATGGAAAATTGGAATTATTTTACGAACCTAGTAAGCAAAATATCTTTGTGGAAGCTGACAAAGTAAGAATATCTCAGGTTATTTCAAATCTATTAAACAACGCTGTCAAGTTTACTGAGGATGGAGCTGTGTCTATTGATGTAGTAGTAAAAGAAAATAACAATAATGGTAACAATAATGGTAATATTATTATCGTTAGTGTAAAGGACAGTGGCGAAGGCATAGACCCTGAAATTTTACCCAAGTTATTCACAAAGTTTGCTACAAACTCTGAGAAAGGTACTGGCTTGGGATTGTTTATCTGCAAAAGTATTGTCGAAGCTCATGGTGGAAGGGTGTGGACTCAAAGTAATAATACTAGTGGAGAAAGAAGAACAGGAGCTACCTTTTGTTTTAGTTTGCCAATAACGGATAAATCAATGAATCAGCAAATACAAAAGCACGTGGACACTAAGATAATGAATCAACTATAGATAATGCAAACAGACATACAACCATCATTTCATAGTGGTATTACCGTGCCCTTTTTATTTTGTATAGTTTTTGAAAAATGCGCTATCGATATTAAATTGCCGTCTTTTACGTATTCGTTAATAAATATTCTAGATATTTATCTACAGATATTCTTAAAGCAGACCATATGTTATTTTCAGGTGTAGGTGTGGTTGTCAATTCTGATAACAAATGATGCTTATTATCATGTCTATTATCCGATAGAAGTCAAGAAAAACTATTATTCTCATCACTATGACTACTGCTATTGCTACTACAATTTGCGACCAGCACCATCACCACCTAATACTACTAACAAGGGGTGGAGGAGACAATGAAGTCATCACGATTATATGAACCTAAATCCTTATTTTCTAAATATGAAATTTTAATCAAATATACACTTGTACCGTCGATTCCTCTTTCAATAATAGCGGTTCTATCTGCTAATCCTAATACTTGGCTGTCATCTGAGATTCATCATTTCTACATAGAGTTGTTTGCAGTAATACTTGCTGCGGTATTGGCATTCTCTTATCTTTCAAGAGCTCTTACATTAGACGATAAATTCAGCCTCTTTGTAGGAATTGGATTCCTAGCCAGTGCCTTGATTGATTTATTGCATGTGATAATATCTTATAGCTCAATTGATAATCCTATATTTCTAAAATACTTCATTCCTCAGACATGGTTTGCTGGAAGAATATTTCTTAGTGCCATCCTGGTTATTGCAATTGTTAAATACCCAACTTTATCCTCACTAAAAGACGAAGAAGAGCAACATGAAGAAGCAGGAAGATGGGTGCAACGACATAAATTACAAAATACTCTCAAAGTTTATTTAACAGTCCTTGCTATTCTTGCTGCAAGTGCTGCCATAAGTTCACTATTCTTGGTTTTTCCTGCCAGCGTACTGGATAATTCTCCTATACATAGACCATATGAGCTTCCTTCGCTTGTGCTATTTTTGATAGCTTTATTTTATTTTTATAAAAATAAGTTATATGAAAGAACTGACGTCTTCTATAAAGGAATATTAGGTTATTTGATAGTAGATATCTTTTCTCAAATCATAATGTCTTATTCTGCTGCATCTTTTGATACAGCACACAATGTGGCTCATGTTCTCAAAGATGCTGGTTACTTCATTAATATTATAGCATTGGCATTATCAAGTATTCAGTATAATGCAAGGTTGAGAGAAACCAATGAAAGGTTAAGGCAAAGAGAAGAATTAATTCGTATTCAATATGAAAAGCTAAAAGAAGCAGATAACATGAAGAATGAATTTATCAATGTAGCTGCACATGAATTAAGAACGCCGATACAGCCAATACTTGGCTTGACACAAATTCTTCAGTCAAAAATAAAGGATACCAAACAGAGCGAACTTTTGGATGCCATTGTAAGAAATGCAAGAAGGTTAGGGAGACTTACAAATGATATATTAGACGTTACAAAGATTGAGAGCCAATCACTAAATCTAAAAAAGGAGCAATTTAATCTAAATGATGTAATATCAAATACTATAGAGGATATTGTAGTAAATATAGACTTTATTAAGAACATCCAACAGAAAAATATGATAAAATTATTATATCAGCCCTATGATATTTTTGTAGAGGCAGATAAAGCAAGGATAACCCAAGTGATTTCTAACCTTTTAAACAACGCTTTTAAATTTACTGAAGCAAAGGAGAAAGATGGAAGAGCGGGAACTATAAGTATTAGCGTGAAAAATATTGACGCCGAGGCTCTTGTCAGCGTCACAGACACTGGTATTGGCATAGATCCTGAAATAATGCCCAGGTTATTTTCAAAGTTTACCTCAAAATCTTATCAAGGGACAGGGCTCGGGTTATTCATTTCCAAAAGCATCATAGAAGCTCATGGAGGAAGGATATGGGCTGAGAATAACAAAATTATTAAAGATGGGAGAGAGCAAGTAGAAAAAGGAGCTACCTTTACGTTCAGCCTGCCATTAAATGAAAAACAGCGTGAGATGAAGCAGGAGCCACAGACTATAGACCTAAAAGAGAGAATTAATCGTCGATAATGAAAAAGAGAATTTTGGTAGTAGACGATGAACCAGATGTCAATTTAGCATTAAAGGAAGCTTTAGAAGAAAATGGACTCAAAGTTGATGCATTCAATGACTCCCTGCTAGCATTAGAAAATTTTGAAGCTGGTTCATATGACTTGCTGATACTTGATATCAGAATGCCCAAAATGAATGGCTTTGAATTATACAAGGAGATAAAGAGGATAGATGATAAAGTTAAGGTATGTTTTCTGACAGCTGGTGAAATGCCTTATGGAATATATCAAGGTATATTTGATAAAAATGAGTTCATCCGAAAGCCAATAGAAAATCAAGAGCTATTGAGCCGATTAAACAGAATATTAAATAGCTGATGAGCTGCTAGCGGTTAGAAAAATGGATTTATCTCTTTTGAGCTATGCAATATCAAAAAACCTCTATTTCTGGTAGCGTTACAAGGGAGGGAAGTTGTTTGCAATTATTTTGTTCGATTTTGCTGCAGCAGCGGCTGTTGTTGTTGTTGTTGCTGTTGCTGTTGTGGTTGTGATGACTGGGGTATTGTTGGCAGCTGGAAAAAAGGAAATCCACTACTACCAAGAGCATAGGGCATTTGACCGTTCCATCTATTGATAGCCTGCCATTGCAGGTATTGTGGGCTTTGTCTTAGTTGCTCAGTAATAATTTTGATTGCTTGTGATTCACCACCAGCTTTAGCTACATTTGCTCTT
>DATDLD010000050.1:0-4409 GCA_036519475.1 Candidatus Nitrosopolaris sp.
AGAAGTAAGGATTCAAAACCTCTATACTCTAAGCAATTATGTCCCGAACATGGAGCACTTACCGGGAGTAATTGAAATAGATATTTTAGATTCTTTTAAAATATTATGTAGGCGCTTGCAAAGATTGGACAAGTCAAACTCTATAAATAATACCACGATTGCCAGACCACGTTTATCTAAATCATCCTGCTGATCGGGTATAAGAAATATTAGTTGACCTGGTCTCTCTGATCTAGCTAAGATCTGCTGGTGTTCTCCATATATGAGATAGCTCTAGGATGGTTTTCGTGGTCCTAAAGCTATGATTTCCAATCTTCTAACCAGCCGTTTGATGTATAAATGACTGTATCATCCTCCGAAAGCTTAATGTGGCCTAGCCGTGTCATTGTTGCTATTAAGGCTAATTTTCCTATAAGTCTTGACTAAAAAAGGAATAAGATAGTAATCATGACAGAGCATATGCTAACTTTATAGAACCCTTGAGCTAATAACATACAAATGATAAGGCCTATATTTTGTATAATTGAATTTGGGTCCAAGATTGGGCCCAGATTCGTACTGGTTCTTATTCAGTATAGAGGTACTTATTCTTCTTGCGATGACCGCAAAGCCTTGAGATGCCTGACATACATAGTGAAGGGTGAATTAATTTAGCTATAGAACAGAGACAAACGATCCTCAATCTATATAATTCTGGAATTTTTCCACATGTGATAGCACTTCAGATGGACACAAGCGAAGATGAAGTTCTTCGCATTATAGAAGAAGTGAGTGAGGAAGAAGCAAAAGAAAGCAACGAGAACACAATCAAGAAGCGCAACGGTATGCTACAATCATCCCCCTCGTCACCTTCTTCCCGACAAGAGTCGGATCTTCCTTTAATAAGTAAATTGCCTATCGAAACGGCCGCTGTTCTTGATATCGATTCTGCTATCCAAGATGCGCAAAAGAGAATGTGGGAATCTCTAAAAGCAAAATCTAACATTGAAATATCAACTGAAGATACGCAGAATATATTAAAACCTTATACAGGGACGAAGGTCTCGTTTGTCATTTTACATATTGATCTGGTGGATTCAACGAAATTATCAATGACACTCCCGGTCAACAGGCTCGCGACAATAGTTCAGGCATTTACCTATGAAATGTCCTTGATTATAGCAGCATATGGCGGATACGTATTGAAGTACATGGGGGATGCAATTTTGGCATTCTTTGTTGTTGGCCCCTCGTCGAATAATTTCGCGTCTCCCTGTATTAATGCAGTGAGTTGTGCGTCTTCAATGATCAAAGTAATCCGCGAGGGGATAGATCCAATTCTAAATCAGTATGATTATGCAGAATTAAGAGTTAGAATTGGTATTGATGTTGGAGAAAATGCCGTCGTCCAATTTGGCTGGGATACTCATACGCTAGACGGAAAAGTTGTTTTGAAGGATCCCCACTTGGATATTCTAGGCTACACGGTAAATATCGCAACGAAAATGACCACATTAGCAACACCAGATCAGATTGTAATAGGCCAATTGGTGTATGACTCATTGGATGATACCAAAAAGTCTTGTTTTCAACCTATGGATATTAATCCAGAAGTTTGGAACTATGTTAGTAGCAATACAGGTGGAGGCATCTATCGACTGTACTCAAGCATAAAAGGCAAGCGTAAATCCCATTCTTGATCCACCTACTTTGAGCTGTACGTCTATAAAAGCCCAGATTAGAATATATGTCCATTTGCAAGCTGGTATTATTTGCTGATCACAACAATACGGTATTTATCTAGCGAGCACGAAAACAAATTTAATATTTCAGCAAAAGCATCGATGACAAATATATATTTTGGATTATGAGGAATACATGTATTGATAAAATGGTGAAGAGCTTCATGGTAACAGGAAAATGATTTAGATGAGTAATCTGATGCTTGGCGATCTTATCCTCCAAAAGTTTAATGTACGTTTGCTGCGCTGATATTATTCTGCCTAATAACAGAATACCCTCCTCCCGTTTTGCTTCGCTAAGTCTGTTAGAAACTATTCTTTCAATTACGCTACTGTTCTCCTTCGCAGGAGCCTCTGGTATGATTGGTTCGGATATTACCAGGTCGTTTAGCAGATTTAACAAAAAATCGATTTGATGTTTTGCATTGTCCAGTTCTAGTTGTGAATTCTCGACGCTGCTTCCCTCTGCCATAGTTAATCGATTAGACGATATCTAAATGAAAGATGTTTTTAATTTATATCTATCTATGCATCTGTTGAACATTAAATACGAAGATTTACAAATTAATAAGGTAGACTGGGAGTTCTAAAATTTGGTCTAGTGGAATATCAGTATCGATGCTTTCAAATAACCCGATTGGGGATTATTCGCCACAGATCGTTACAAATTAAATAGTCAATATTGTATAGTTGTCTATTATTGGTTTAGATACTTACTCCATTGCCGATCACGCAAAACAACTCAAAATGAGAATACGTCATGACTCTGAAAGAGCCGACGAATTATTCCGAGTCGGGCTTGAAATAGAGGCATTTCTATTGGATAGTAAAGGACTACCGGTTAATGCTGGTCCACTGATTAGAGAATTTGGAGATATAACAAAACATACTCTAGACTATGAATACGGTGTTTGTCAGTTTGAGTATAGGACGTTACCAACACCAATGGAAAAACTCATGGATCTAAATTTAGAACTGCAGGAATTTATTGAATGCCTTGATAAAGCAATTCATAAAGTATACAAAGATGTCATTCCTGTCTTCCTTGGAGGCAATCCATCTCCGGAGATTTTCAAAAATTCATTGATTACAAACAAGCCAAGATACGACAAACTTGCATCACTTCAACGTAAAATTCCTGATGCTGAAATTGATGGCGTGAAGTTCAAAGCAGAGCGTATTGCAACAGCTATTCAAGGTTTCCATATTCATCTGCAAGGGCAAAGTCCCACCCATACAGCCAAGATGTTTAACCATATCTTAAATTTGATACCATCGGCAATTGTCTTGGGTGCCAATAGTCGTCTTATAGCTGGGAAAATATTCTCCCATTATGAACCGAGGATTCTCTTGTACGACCAATCAGAACAGCAGAATTCGGGGTTCCCAACTATAACACGATACCTTGATGGGATAGAGGACTACATAGATTACATCATTTCCCGTGAGCCGAATATTGCAAAAGATTATTTTGAGCTTGAAAAGGAGAGGCATGATGATGTGCGGATTAGATTAAATTCAGATTTTTATCGTGTAGAAACTAGGGTCATGTCAGTACAACCGACTCCCAGTGCATTGATGGCAATCATAGAATTCTTTATAGGTTACCTTTATAGGTCAATTCATCAAGAGCGGCAGCTACGACCGCTTCCAGCTTTAAGAGAGGAAAGATTAGGTGTAGTGAAGTCTGGTTATGATGCTGTTACGCATTTTAACATTCTAAAAACAATAGAAGGTCAACTGGACTTTGCACGTAAAGGCTTGGAAGATTTGGGAGTTAAGCCAAAATTTCTGAGTATATTAGATAAACGATTAGAAAATAAAAATTCTCCTGGTCAATATGTAGCTAATTTATGGGAAAAAAAGTTCAATGGATCTGTAGAGCAGACAATTGCAGAAATTACCTATGAAATATGGCAGAGAACAAAGGAAAACCGGCCAATAACATAAAAATTAACCTTTTATTCTGGTATACCAATTATTAACTCCTTCTAAGTGAATATTGTATAACGGCGGAAACCGTATGAGCAAAATAGATGACCTAGTGGATGCAGAAATGAGCAACGTTGTCTCTGACCTACAAGCATTGATTAGACTGCCTAGTGTTTCTGCAAGGAAGCAACGCCTTGTCGAATGCGCTAATCTAGTAGCAAAAATTATGGAAGGAGCAGGAATTGAGAATGAGATATTATATCAACATCAATTGGATAATAAAAAAGAACAACGAGAAGGTGAAGTGGATGACGCGCCACCAATAGTTTACGGTGAATATAAATCAAAATCTAATCCAAATGGAAGAACTATTTTGTTTTATAATCACTATGACGTACAACCCGAAGAACCACTTGATCTGTGGGAAGGTAAAGATGCATTCAGCGGTAAAGTCGAAGGCAACTACATCTTTGGCCGCGGCTCTGCAGACGATAAAGGCGAGCTAATAACCCGCATTAAGGCTGTAGAATATTATCTGAAAAAAACGGGCGATGTTCCTTGTAATGTTAAATTTGTTGTAGAGGGAGAAGAAGAGGTAGGCAGCCCACATCTTAAAGATTATCTGATTAACTATCAAACCAAATTCAGATGTGATGGAGTGATATGGGAAAGCGGTTTTATCGATGCTAAAGGCATACCTATTATATCTCTAGGGCAGAAAGGAATCTTATGCGTCGAGCTTATAACTAAAGGTCC
>DATDLD010000051.1:0-8164 GCA_036519475.1 Candidatus Nitrosopolaris sp.
TTAAAATCGCTAACGATTCCATTGCCAAAAGATATTCCTTCTTTTTCAAGTAATTCTCTCTTTCTATCGCTACCATAGGCGTACCCGCCAACCTTGCCATCTGACATCACTATCCTGTGACATGGTACTCTAATTGGGTTCGGATTCCTACCAAGTATTCTCCCTATTTCCCTTGAGGCTAGAGGATTTCCAAGAGCTTTTGCAAGATCTCCATAAGTGGAAACCTTTCCTGCAGGTATTTTTAGTAACAGATTATAGACATCACTGTCTTTTATCGTGCTTTGGGTTAGCCTCTCGTTGTCATAATCCAAACTCTTTTCACGATTTTTATTCATAGTATGTGATATCATGATAGTATTATATAAATGTACGTTGTTCCGCTATCATGATAGCAGTATTTATAAATACTCGTTGATGAGATAATGTATTCGTGACACATACTCTGATTATTAGAGGATTTGATGATCAAGTTCATGAGCAGCTAGGCGAGATGTCAAATCAAAGAAGAATTTCTGTAAATTCAATAGTAAAAGATGCTGTAGATATGTGGCTAAAAAAACAGCTGCAATCAGATGTACCTAGAAAACATCATCTTGTAATCTATTCAGATGATGAATCCATGATGCGAATGTTAAAGTCCATGGATAGGTTTGCAAAAGAAGGTAACTTGTTCAGATGCTTCTACGGACCCCCGCACTGTCCTTCTACTGAACTTCTATCTAAACTCAAGTGGTATGATGGTACGGTTGAGCCTTATCTATATTCTTCCACTCCAAAATCTAAAGAGGTACATCAATTACAAATCCAAAACCAGAAAAATATCCTGAGGTATTGTGGCAAAGTAATAGAAAATATTGTTAAGAATGCTTCTAATAAACAGATATGCTGTTTGGATTTTCTAATGAATGACATGAAAAAGTCTTCGCTAAAGGATGCTCTAAATATAGAGAAAGTTTATGACGACAATAGAATAGCTGGATTGATGTACTGTGCATACAAGACTGACAATATATTAAATTTGCAAATAAAACATCTGATAGAGCTGTTCGAAATGCATGATCAAACCTTTATATTAAAAGAAGATGAAATATACAAACTTCATGTGACCAAAGAAAATGTTCACAAGTTATTCCTAAGCTAACTGAGATGTATTACAATTAAGCTATTCCTAGGATCACAATTACTCGTCCAATAATCTAATACCTTTACTACAAGCTTCAATGATTTCATTGAGGCAAACTCACCATATAGGAAGTATCTTAAGCCAGCTTTTCCTTATAATACAACGATAGCTACATCATCTCATATCTGTATTTTCAGTGTTTAATGCATTAGCAACATCTAGATTGCCTGTTCGTTTTCTGCACCGGACTGAATATCAATAGCATGTTTAATAGGAGAGATAAAGATTTTTCCTTCGTTGGAATTTGCTCTGATAAGTTCAATAGCACGATTTTCCTGATCATTAGCCATAATTACCTGAAGCGTATATTTATCACTAAACTCTGGTGTAAACATTTCTGTTCCCTTGGATGCATGGATTTTTGGTGAAACACTTTTGCCTCTGCCTTTGACTTTTAAAATAGTGACGCCACCTACATTGATTTTTTTTAGTGCTTCGTTAATCGCTTCTAAATCATTCTGTGGAATTACTACATCTATCTTTATCAAGTAATATAACTTTAGTTCTTTCATTAAAAAATGTTTTCCGACGCTTAATTGTAAAAGTATCTAAAAAACATATATATTTACAATAGCTTCAATATAAAAAAAACTTGCCAATAGACAGTGGAGATACCGCTTGGATGCTTATAGCCTCAAGTCTTGTATTGTTAATGATTCCTGCACTAGGATTGTTTGAGGCTGGATTACTGCGAAAAAAGAATGCAGTTTCCATCTTTATGCAGATTTTTTTTGGACTAGCCCTTTTAAGTGTTATGTGGTTTGTATTTGGATTTAGCCTAACATTTGGACCCGATACTGCTGGTCTTGTAGGTAATTTAGACTGGACATTCCTAAAAGGAATACCTTTTGATCAATCACTCCATTATGCTCCTACTATCCCAGGAGTTCTTTTTGTAAAGTTTGAGATGATGTTTGCAGTCATTACTCCCTTACTGTTAACTGGTGCAATAGCTGAAAGAATGAAGTTTAGCGCATTTATCCTTTTTATTACTGCTTGGAGTTTTCTAATCTACTATCCACTAGTACACTGGATCTGGGGTGGAGGATGGCTTGGCGCTCTAGGGGTTAAAGATTTTGCGGGTGGTATAGTAATTCATACGAGCGCTGGAATGGGAGCACTTGCCGCTGCCTTGGTCTTGGGTAGAAGGCTGAACTATGGACCTGCGATTATGGTTCCACATAGTATACCACTTGCTGTTCTGGGATCTTCACTTTTGTGGTTGGGTTGGTTTGGATTTAACGCTGGGAGCGCCTTAGCTTCTGGCGGAGTAGCTGGCAATACTATGATTGTTACACATATGGCTTCGTCAGTCTCTGCGTTGGTTTGGGTTGCTCTTTCTTGGATGCGAACCCACAAGCCAAGCGTAATAGCTGCGATAAATGGTGCGATAGCAGGGCTCGCTGGGATAACTCCAGCTTCAGGATATGTAAGCGTAGAGCATGCATTCGCGATCGGATTAGCAGTAGGTATTGCATCGTACTTAGGAGTAATCTTCTTTAAAGACCGTCTGAAGATAGATGATGCATTAGATGTAAGTTCAGTCCATGGAGTTGCGGGAATTATCGGAGCGCTTGCAATCGGCATCTTTGCGAGCTCACTAATAAACCCTGCTGGTCCAAATGGATTGTTGTATGGTAATCCGCACCAACTTTTGATTCAAGCTATGGGTGTTGGAGTTGCAGGAGCGATGGGTTTTGGAGGAACTTTCATTATTATGAAAGTTATCGACATTCTGATAGGAGTTAGGGTTCCGCCCAAAGAAGAAGAGGAGGGTCTTGATATCGAAGAACATGCTGAACGTGCTTATACAGACGAGGGCGAATTTGAATAAATCGGTCAATGTAAAATAGGTAGTAGGCAAACTCAGTACATTATGTCTACAGCGCGCTCCTAGAACTAATGTCATGACAAATAGTATCCAGAGATGTCAAAAAGCCCATGTTCGGTATTCGTATTAGGTGTTATTGATTCTACCCATTTAATCATCGATTCCTTTATTTCTTAATTCCATTTCTTGCCTCTCTGTTTCTTGATGCTCTTTAAGTGACTCAATTGTGTCGAATATTTGTACACATTCCTCACATAAGATCAAAAAACCTTATTGCTTTATTTTTACGTCTTTAATTTTTTTGAACTAAAATAAGATTTCAAAAAGTCTTGCTTTATTTTTACTTCCATTCCCAACCTATTGTCATTCCATTTCCTGCTTTGTCTCCTTGATCTCTAAATACAACTACCAAGTTATCAATAGATGCTAACTTACCTGTTGTTGAGTTCGTGTGGAAAAATGTAGCTCCATTATCTCTTACTGTTCCGTTAGCATCTTGACGTCCTGTACCATAAATAGTATACCATGCCTTCTCCTGTTCGCTAGTGCCATTACTACTACTACCACCACCACCATCCTTACCAGTAGCAGCTGTTGTTATAATTCCATGTCCTTTAAAATCTCCATATCCATTAGGCCTGAAAGTGACTAAGCCAGTTCCAACATCTGTAAAATTTATGCCTTTTATCGTTCCAGTACCTGAGGAGGCAACACTTAGTCCATTACTTCCATTGATAATTACCTGTTTTTGACTTGTTATTTTGTAATGCTCTGAGAAGATAGGATTTCCTAAAACTGGAGTCATACTCATTACCGATGTGGTTGTATTATTTGAAACATTAGCCATTGCTTGTTGATAGTTAATTTGGGATGTTACAGCAAATATTGATAATATAAGAGATATAGTAAGAGCACCAAGCAGCGAAACAGACTTAATTTTCATTAGTGCTTAACCTTAGACTTGGAAATTTAAACTTTCTGTTTTTGATTGTTTCAACTATCATAACTCCAATAAAAGTTTGAACTATAAAATAAGCCCTTTTAATTTCTACTACCATAATAGATGATAATAAAAAACGATGCTTCTGCGTTCGTTGCTGTGTTCCATGATTCTTTTTAGAATTGAATTCAATCCAACCATGCCCCGACAACATAAGCATCCAATATGTCATCATACAAGGTCGCCTCTTTGTCTAGTGATCCTGCATTATCGACTGTTGTTTTCAATGCCGTTATCAATTAATCAAACTTAGGATTAACTTAGGATTAATAGCCCACAGTCACTCTTAAGAAATTCTGTTTCCAATACATCGTCATCTGAAGTAGATTGCATAGTTTATTCACTTTCCGTTTCACTTTCATTAGACCATATCATATCTTGCATCAACCAACTTATGTCCCTTTGAAGCAGTTTAGCATACATATCTTCACGCTTTGGACTATATTTTGTCCTTCCAGCAGACAACTCATATTTTATCGCTGATAATTCCTGAAAATGCATCTCTGCTTCAGACTGCAAGTATCTTTCCCAAGATTTACCAAGCCTACCATGTGGTTGCAATTATATTCTATATATTAATAAGTAGATCATATATGAAAATCTTTGATTGATTGTATGCTACCATTCTAATTGATATTGAGTTATTATTAGCTTACATTGAATAATCGTTAAGAAATCGAGATCAAGTAAAAGATGATCAAATAGCACATTTGTCAGACAACTTCATACTTTTGGCTTATCTATCTTGTAATAGTTATAGGAAGCTTTATGCATTTTGACTATGAGTCTAAGTTAGCAAAAATCTTCTATATATTTCTGCTGCCATATAATTTGTCAATGAGATTCGTAATTCGAGCAAGAATTCCTACAGAAGCTGGAAACAAGATGGTAAAGGATCCGAACTTTCTAAAAAACCTTGAAGAATATATGAATAAGGCTAAACCTGAAGCATCATACTTCTTTGAAGCTAATGGTGAGAGAGTAATGGTTTTCATAACTGAGATCCAAACTAATGACCAGATACCTGCATTGGCTGAACCGCTATTTCAAGGAATGGGTGCCAACGTAGAATTCCATCCCGTTATGAGTTTCGATGACCTTAAAAAGGCAATATCAAGAATGTAGCAATCAGCTACACTTCTATTGTTTTTCTTTTTGGATTCGTTCTCTTCCTTTACCTTTTTTTCTACTATTCTTCCCAAGTCTTTAGCCAAAGATAGTGTTTGTATTTTCCCTCTGTTATTTTCGGCATTAGTTGCTGTATTCCATCCTTCAGATCTGATTGTGGCTTCTAAGCATTGTCTCCATGATTTTGCTTATTCTCTAAAAGTTATTTTTGTCTCTCAGATTCAAACCTAATAGAGACTGTTTATACGATGGTAAGGGTCAGTTTTTTGCACTTATTATGATATCATAATATTTGTAATTGTGTTATTCGTGAGTGACTGAATTATTTGTGGATTGGTATGATTAATTTTTATAATATTCTAGTATAGTCAATTATTATTATCTGCAGTTGGTCATATACTAAACTAGCTTCCTTAATAGAATAAATACGTAAAAAAACAATCGGTGATTGATAGTCATATATTTTTCACAGTTGTAATTCTCATTATAACTATATTTCTATTTAGTCATTTATTTATATCAGCAGTGACGGGTCAAATTTCCAAGCCATCTAATCTCACAACTAACCCTAAAGATGTAGTCGACAAAATTATGATGAATAACATCGGCAAATTTATGAATGAGACTATTCGTCCTTTGATGAACACTACACCTCTGACAACTATGAGCAATCAAACCAATCCACCCCTCAAGAATTTCCACTCTACAAATAATGATAGGACAGCAAATAGCCCTATCACTTCTATCGATAGCAGTTCTCATGAATTGGATTGGTCACTATTAGTTATGCAATTTGTAATCAGCGGCTTAGCGGCAGGTGGAGCCCTTCTTGGATCCAACATTGCATTAGATTGGTATAGGAAACCATCTCTTTCAGTAGATAGAGAGAAGGTTCCCAAATCTGCCCAAATTGATCTCGACTTTTATAAAGTTGACAATCCAGTTTATGGATTCAAAGTTCAGTATATTGTAAACAGAATCTCAATAAGAAATAGTGGCAAAAGTGCCGCAAAAAATTGTAAAGGAATAATAAAAATAAATGAAACAGAAGAAAAAATATGTTGGTATGTCCCAAATGAAAGATATAAGATGACAATAAATGCAGATTCGATAGAATACCTAGATATTTGTGCGGTGCTCAATGGAGATCCAGAACTGATTTTCAATAACCTATACAATAAACTTGAAAAAGAGTTAGGAAATGGCGCTGAGGCAAACACTGTTAAAAATTACGTCGAAAAGAACTATAAAAATTACAATGATATCCCAGCAGTAATCGCTCCAACTGAAAACGGATGGTTACCTGTTAATCTCAATCGGAGACTAGTTCCTGGTATAGCTACAATAGTAGTAACTGCTGAAAATGTAAAACCATCATTAAAAGAAGACATAGTAATTCTGAATAGCCCTAAGATTAATGGCACAATAATAGAGTTAAGTAAAAAAAATAGAACAAGACATAATTTATTCAATCTTAATCTATTACATAGAGGATAGCAGAATGTTATATAGGAAGTATTGTCCTTCACCGCCGTTTAACTGAATATCTATCTGCAAATGATAGTATCTAGGATACATCACCCTTCCTTGACTCGAATTAATTTCTTGCTTCCTATTCTTATTTTTCCCGTCTACGAATCGAGTCATCTAAAAAAAAAGGATGGGAGTCGACTAGAATTCGCCATTATTATGATTCTTTGATATTTTATGGTTGATTGCCTACGACAGTTCCTGCGTTATCGTGTCCCTGTATTTGGTCTAGGAGGCTTTGACATCTAGCATTTTTGTTTATACAAGACTGAGCTGCAGTCTGGTGAAAACTAGTTCGTTTGTGTCCTCCAGCAAATGCCTGATTTGTCAGCGATGATACAGCCGTTGTGGCAATTAGCAATGCTGCTACTGCTGCTATTGCTATTATTGCAAAAGTAGTTTTGTTCTTCATAACTTGTGATTACATTAGATCGTTAAACCTTAATTTCATTAAGAGAGATAATGTGCTAGTTTCAGTGAGATATAAAAATAAGTAATAACCAGAATTAGAATTATCTTAGCTAATATACTTGAAAAGCGCATTATAATTCTTTACTATTGAATATCTCTAGTTGTAGCGGGACGTGTTCGGTCTTTGAGGCCACTATTATTGTCTAGAGAGTAAGCCATTTCCCAGAAATTATACTCATATTTAGATGGATATTATAACGCCATTCATTGTAGATGTTATTGTTGTTGGTATCTTCTTTGATTATTAGTAGTAGCACTAATAATCTTCAATTTCTAGTATCAAAAAATAATATAATCAGCTAGCTATATAAGTTACTATTCTATACCACATTATTACTATATAATCACCTGACGGCCAATACAGGACAATGAGCATGACATATGATATTATTTGCAACACTTCCTAAAAGAAAGTGTTTCAAACCAGTCATACCTTTGGTGCCTACCACAACAAGATCTACATTATTATCTTTTGCATAATCGAGTATTGCACCAGCACAAGATGAGGCTATAATAATTACCTTATCTACTTTTACCCCTTCTTTATCTCCCAACAGCTCAGCCTCACTGAGTAGGTCGTCAGCTTGTTTTTTTAATCGCTCTTCAGTAGCTTCATTCTGATCTCCTATATAATTACCATAAGCATCAGGTGCTGGCAGAATAATAGAATTGTCAATTACATGTATAGCTGTTATTTCTGCGCCGAGTGGTTTTGCTAAGGATATTGCAAAATCGATTATTTTTTCTTTGTAACCCGATCTATCAATTGCCATCAATATTTTTTTTACCAACTATTGATAATTTCTCTTCTACTGCGTATTATCCTTTTCATATTAATGGAATATCTACCAGAATTCTGATGCCAATCTATAAGCATCAAATATATCGTCATACGATGTCGTTTGTTTGTCTCATATTCCTTCATTATCTAACTGCAGTTCTTAATGCTGTAATTAGTTTATCAAATCTTGGATTTATTGCAACAAGTCCTTTCTCAAGTTTTATCTTGCAATGAGTAAAC
>DATDLD010000052.1:0-7202 GCA_036519475.1 Candidatus Nitrosopolaris sp.
ATGGGAACGTTAACAACTTTTCTTATCATTGCGAGATGCATGATAGAGCCGCTAAAAAGATATGGTTGAGTTAATACTGAAAGACCAATAGCTCCTGCCATAACCATTGTGTATGCCAATTCGCTTGGTGTAGCCTCAGTATTGCTGGTAAGTTTACCCTTCGACGGCGACTGAAACTTTATCTCTGTTATCAGAGGAGCGTGGGAACATGAAACAATTGCTTTTTTCATATCTAAGGCTTGATGGTTTGTATGATCATAATTTTCTGCATGATCATAATTTTCTGCATTATACGATCCATCGCCTATGGCTCGATATGAATTATCTACTAGTAATCTAAGATTATTCTTTGGCGCGAAAAATTTACTCATCTAATATATCAAGGAATGGATAACATCCTGATCTTTAATAATTATTTTGGTTATTTTCTTCCATGACTTGCCTAGAAAAACTTGCAATCAAGAATTCAGAGAGAATTAAGTATGGGCAAATAAATATCAATTTAATGAAATAATTAATAATCGTGCATGATTTTAGGATTATTAATGGATGAAGAATAGCACAGGATAACGATAGGTACTTAACAGTATTTACTCTGAATTATTGAAATTGGAATTGTGCCTTTGATCGGTTGCTTATTTAAAACTCATGGTCAAATATTTATCTCGTAAAATCGCTTCTTGGAATGACGCTAGCTCACTCTAGTATCTATAACGTAGCTGTCCTGAGAGGATAATTAATATTAATCATTGCCTAACTTACTAGCCTTCATCAATGCCAGAAAGTGCTATTTTCCGTGACAGATCCAAATTATCACCTAGATATGTTCCGAATGAGCTTCCACATCGTGGAAAACAAATCGAACAAATTCAGCAGATTTTTAGAGGAGCTTACTCCAGCCCTAACGAATATCCATTAACTATCTTACAAATTATCGGCCCGGCCGGCATAGGAAAGACTTCCACTGTCCTCAAATTTTCCAGATTATTGGAGGAGGACTTTGCTAAGAACAGGCAAAAAATCAGGACAGCGTACGTGAATCTAAAATTACAAGGTGGCAACAAATATGCGATTTATAGATTTTTGATGGAACGTATAGCACCTGAGCTGCCTTCACAAGGCCTAAGTGCTGAGGAGATGCTAAGATATCTGTTGCGATACTTGCAAGAAAATAAATTCTACGCGTTAATTATTCTTGATGAGATTGATTATTTGATCAAGATTACCAAGGATAGCGGAATCATCTATGACCTTAGCAGGCTTAATGAATTCGATCCCGAAAATAACTGCAACGTAAAGGGCGTCATATTTATTGCAAGGAGTACAGAATTCTACAGTCGGCTTGATCAAGCGGAGTTGAGTACTTTGGGAAGGGTTCCACTAGAATTTCCAAAATATAATATTAATCAAGTTAGCGAAATCTTATCCAGCCGATGTCAGGAAGCGTTCAATACAAGAGCCATAGGATCAGATATCATCGACGAAGTCTCCAAGCTGACCATCTCTCCAACAGTCAATGGCGATGTCAGATATGCACTTGATCTACTCCTCTACGCAGGGAACCTCGCAGAATCGCAAGGCACAGAACGAATAACACTTGACCAAATCAGAAAAGTCAATAGTCAAATTAATCCATCGATAACAAGCGAGGAAATAGAAGAGCTGTCATCAAACCAGATATTCACACTTTTGGCAGTGATTAGAGCACTGCGGGTCAAGAAAAAACAGTACGTGGATCTCAGAGAAATCAGAGCTCATGCAATAGACTTGGCTGAGGAGTTCAAATTAAAAAAACTAGAAGTTGAAGATCATCTCGATGAGTTACAAGCAAGGAATATTATTGAAATTAAGTCATTGAAAGAAATCGGGATCCACGGAGTTTCGCTAAAGGAGCTTGAGCCATTGCTTCAAAAACAGATCAAACGTGGTGGTGGTGGCAATAAGAATGACTATTGAGAGGCGGATGAAAAGTAAGGATGTAATAGAACTGGGATTAGGTAGCATTGGCAAAGTCAGAATAATGAGAGCACTTGCTGAAGAAGACAAGATGGCAACCATTTACGGCATTCATAAAAAAACTCGCCTGAAGAGGGAGGATATCAAACGCAATCTGGATGACCTTATGAAGATAGGTTGGGTAAAGGAAAACAAATTGGCGAACATCATGTATAGCATAAATAGAGAAAATGAATACGTGAATCATCTGATATCATTCTTTGTTGACGTTGGATACATTGGTGGTGGCGGGGAGGAATAATAGCAGTAATAATGATAATAAGAATAGAATAACAACAAGTACTAGAATACTACGATCTTATTTTCATGTTAATGACAGTATGATAAGGAGAATAAAATGATAATAGTTCTGAGCAATGACGTTTATAATTCCTTCTAATAAAACTATCTACTGGATAAAAAGATCAAGACATAGATGAAATTCTATGTCTTCGTTGTTTTTAACAAAGACTGTCCAAAAATCAATAGAATTAATTCTTGTAAGAAAGAATAAAAAGGTGATCAGCTAAAATGTGACGTGCAGTCAAAGGTACAAAATAAGAGACCTAAATTTATTTTTATAACTGGAGGTGTAATGTCAGGGCTAGGCAAAGGTGTCATAACATCTTCAACAGCCAAACTACTACAATTATCAGGTCTTAAGGTTTCCTGCATAAAAATCGATCCTTATGTAAATTACGACGCAGGAACCATGAATCCGATTGCACACGGAGAGGTATTCGTGACCGATGATGGAGGTGAATGTGATATGGATATCGGGAGTTATGAACGCTTTCTTGATATTGCATTAACAAAAGAGCATAACATTACAACAGGAAGAATCTATTCTGAAGTGATTCAGTCTGAAAGGGAGGGAAGGTACCTTGGGCAATGTGTTCAAATTATTCCTCACGTCACAGATGCTATAAAGGCTATTCTACGCAAAATTGCCTACGAAGAAGCTTTAGATATTATGGTTGTCGAATGTGGTGGTACTGTAGGAGACATAGAAAGTCTACCTTTCCTCGAAGCGTTAAGACAAATCGAGCTTGAAGATGGTCATGCTAATACACTCTTCATTCATGTTACATTGGCACCAGTTTTGGAAGTTGTAGGGGAACAAAAAACGAAGCCAACTCAACACAGTGTACAGGAATTACGAAGAATTGGAATACAACCGGATATCTTGGCTCTACGATGTAAAACGCCGATAACCACTGAAGTCAGACGCAAAATCTCATTATTTGCAAGTGTTGAAGAAAACTCTGTTATTTCGTGTCACGATGCACCTTCGGTGTATAAGGTCCCAGAAATTTTAGAGAATCAAGGATTGGTTAAAGTTATTTCAGAAAAATTATTATTGAATGCCTGCTCTCCAAATTGGGACAATTGGAAATCGGTTGCAAAATCTTTTTACAGCTATCGGGGCACTGTAAAAATTGCAGTGATAGGTAAATATGTTAATCTTAAAGATAGCTACGTAAGTGTCTATCACGCCCTTGCTCATGCAGGTGCAAACCTTGGAAAGAAAGTAGAGATAGATTGGATCGATTCAGAAAAATTTGAAAATGGAGGAATAAAAAATCTTGACCTCCTAAAAAAATCCGATGCTGTATTAGTTCCTGGCGGATTCGGAAAAAGAGGCAGTGAGGGAATAATCAACGCAGCCAACTTTGCGAGAACTGAAAATATTCCTTATTTAGGAATATGTTTTGGTTTCCAGTTAGCAATTGTAGCATTTGCTAGAAGTATATGCCACATAAATGGGGCTGATTCGGCTGAACTTAATCCAAATTCAAAAAATCCAATTGTAGAATTTATGCCTGAACAGAAAACACCGCATGACATGGGCGGATCAATGCGATTGGGCAAACATCAAATAACTATTATTCATAATACAAAGGCTGAAAAAATATACGGATCGAATTTGATTTACAGGAGACATAGACATAGGTATGAATTCAATCAGAATTACAAGGATATTATAGAGAAGCACGGAATGGTCTTATCTGGCCATTCGGACAAAGGCAGACGAATAGAAATGCTAGAGTTTCCAACGCATAGATTTTACTTTGCAATGCAGTACCACTCGGAATTCACTAGTAGACCCGGTAAACCAGAAGAGGCATTTAATGCTTTTATAAAAGCTGCAATGTCTAAATCCTAAGTTCATAAATCCTCTGTCTGGCATCACGTAAAGACGTCTTTCTCTTAACGTAACCAAGCCCTAGCAGATGGCTAAGGGAAAGTCGTACTGTCCTCTCTGGAAGCATAGTCCTTGTAGATAGATCCTTCTGAGTTAATGCCCCCTCATATTCTAGCGTTTTCAAGATTAGTTTTGCACTAGGGGGCATGCTAAGCAAATCTTCAGCCAGTTTGACTTTTTTTGCAATCAGCGATACTTCAGACGAATCGCCCATTAAACGAACTAGCCTTGCAGGAAATTCGTGCTTAAAGCATTCGAGTGTCTTTTTTATTCCTACTCTTGAACCACCATCTAGTACAACTTCGCAGTGGTACCTACTCGTAATATTTGCAACTTCTAATATTGTGTCGTTGGGAACGACCAAAGGGCGACGTGTGTTGTCGACAGAATTTACTGAAACTGCAATGAACACTTGAGATTTTCTTAATACCATTGGACCGCCTGCAGACATTGAATATGCAGTAGAACCTGTGGGGGTAGAAATTATAACCCCGTCGCTGTTATCATGCCAGATGTCCTTGGTGTCTATTCTAAGGACATGTTCCATGAGCGTGGCGCTTTTGCTTGGAAAAACAGCAACATCATTCAGAACCGATTCTACTTCTCTTCCATCTACTTTAACTGCTAATCTAAAGGCTTGATCTATTTCATATTCCCCTCTCTTCATACTAGATGTTGCCGACTCCAAGTCTTCTACAGATAATTGCGCTAGGAATCCTGTCGAATTTGATTCATAAATTCCTAGAACCGGCGCAGAGTCAGTTACAACCTTGTGAAAATAATCGAGTATTCCTCTGTCACCTCCTGTTGCTAAAACTAGATCTACTTCTTTTGCTAATCGATAATTGCCATCCTTCATAACTTCTGCGTTAATACTAAATGAATCAAGTGTTTTCTTTATCTGTCCAGGTGACGTAGCGTCGCTAGAATCACTTCCGGATATGGCAATTTTCATACTTGTTTGTATTTAAACGGCTGTTTACTTCAATTTAAAGGTAGAACATACACTATTGCAACCTGTACTAATCATTACAATCTTCTAAACGAAATCGTGTTGTAAAAATATGAAGCATCATGTTCTATCTTAGATTTGGATGGCACCTTATTCAAACCTGTTTTCCTAGTATCAAGTGCCGCCGTTACTGCACCAGCTCCAAAGCAAATGGCCCAGAGAGGGTCTTTTTCTTTGAGTAACGCGCAGCAAAATGCCGATGACAAGATATCACCCAAACCTGTGGAGTCTGCCGTATCCATCTCTTGAAGTTTGATCCAGTAATGCGTGTCATTATGAAGGAACTGTATAAGAGTATCCTCAGTGGAAATTACAAAACTAATTCCATATGTAGATTGTAAAAGTCGCATTCCTGCTAGTCCTTGCAATCCCTTGGTCAATGCGCCCAGCTCATTCTTGTCTGCTTTTAGTGCCGTGATTCCTGATAGATCCAGTTGCAAATTCTTTAGTAATGATATCTGACCTGAAGAGTTTACCACACGCGTATATCCTTGTGGGTCAAGCATAACAAAATTTGTTGTTTTACCGTCTTGAACTAGAGCTTTAAGTACATTCGGTGGAACTTCATCAATTATAGGACTAATTAACCAACAATCGGTACGTATATCTTGAACGTCTTCAATCGTTAGCGGCGAGCATTTTGAAGATAAAATGAGTCGACGTTCCTCCTCTTCCTCCTCCTCCTTATTTAAGTTAATTTGAAATCTTGTGGTAGGAAATTCGACACTAATTGCATGATGTTTGTTAAGCATAATTCCGTTCTCTTTAAGGAAGTCCATGTTTTCGTAAGAAAAATCTATTCCTATCTTTGTTGCAATGATGACATCCAATCCAAATCGCCTGGCAGTAAGCCCAGAATAACATGCTGGTCCTCCAAGACTCTCAAAAATATTGCGATCTCTATCTATAATACGATCCAATACTATGTTGGATGCGATCGCCATCTTCATCTATAGGAAATTGGAGGTATAATCAATTAATTAATAGTTCCTTTAAAAGGCATTCTCGATCCGAGCTTCAGACTTGTGCTGCTGCCACATAAACATAACATGTTTGAAAATCTATATTTATGCAGAAGGCTAAAGTTTACGATCTAATTAATTAATTTATCATCATAAGATTTAAAGGATAGTTTGAGAGTTAGCTTGGAATATGCCTAAGAAACGAACTAGCAGAGGCCGAACGAAGGGCGGTAAGGGAAGTTCAGGAACAGTACATTGTAGTCAATGCGGTGCTATGGTGCCGCGAGACAAAGCTAAAAAAGTGACAGGCAGAATTACACTTGTCGAGCCCACACTCGCAAAAGAACTGAAAGCACAAGGAGCATATATTGCACCATCTACTGATGTCAAATTTTACTGTGTCTCTTGTGCAGTTCATAGAGGCATAGTTAAGGTTAGGTCAGAGACTGACAGGCGAACCTCTGGTAGATTGAGATAATTTTTATAATGCTTTCAATGCAACGATTATTCTGTGGATGAGCGTCAAGCCTGCTACTACGGATACAATTATGACTGCTATCTGCAGAGCTCCCTCTGTTGGGACCATACCTATTATGCTGACGATGAGTAGCCTCTCGGCTCGTTCTCCAACGCCTATGCCTTTCAAGTCTATTCCTAGCGACTCTCCTCTTGCCCTTGTATAACTTACAAGAAGAGATAGGGCTAGGGCAACTATACAAGAGACTGGAGAGGCAAGACTACCTAACGTTAATCCTATGAAGATTATCGCCTCAGCTACCTTGTCAAAAACGGAGTCAAGAAACGTACCCTTTCTTGAATATTGTTTGGTTATTCTTGCAACACTGCCATCAACTACATCGAAAAAACCTGAGATTAAGAGAAGTATGCTACCAAGAAGCGGCATATAATACCAAGACAAGGTTATCGAAGAGACTGCAGCAAATGAATATGCGATTCCTGCCGTAATTGAGAATGCCAAACTGGTTACTGTCCAAAGGTTTGGAGATATCCCTGTGGCTGCGAAGAT
>DATDLD010000053.1:0-5328 GCA_036519475.1 Candidatus Nitrosopolaris sp.
TTTTTTTACAATATTGTTGTATTTTTCTCTGCATTGCCTTCAAACCTATTTACTAATGTCGCTCCTGATGAAAAGTATTGCGATTGGGTCTAATTTAGCAATATCTCCTCTTTTTACAAAGAGGGATGTCCCTTGTAGCCTTCTGTCCTACTTCTGAGATTCTATTTGAAAGCTTTGATCAACACAAGTATACCAATATTTTCCAAAATATTGGCAATAATAGATAGCTCTGATCCGTCAATGGATGCAGCAGATTATGCCATCTACATATCTGAGAAATATACTTCAGAACTTTGTGCTTTGAATTTTATGGGTGTTGGATTTTGATTTATTTGGACCAGCTTAAATACCTGAGTAGGCACATCTTCTATTATTTCAGGCTTGTATTTATCATTAGTAAGCAATCTATTTGATTGCATAACATTAGTTTGCTATAGTTCTTCAATATCCGATATAGGAAGGTTTTTCCGTTTAGAATTTCAAACAATTTATTTTGCTGTCGGGTTCATAGATTGCTTACTGCTTCTCTTTGGACTTGCTCGTTTTTAGATTTTTGTCTCGGATCTGGAAAGTCACCATCGTATATAATATTGACAAAGTTAGCTTTAACCCTTGCTACTTGTATGGTTAGTAATTTTATCTCTATAATCATGGATTAGTTGTGTAAAGATATTTTTAGCCTACAAAAAAGATTTGCTGATATATGTGAAAGGACTCGCGAAAGCAATTATGGCGTTTACGTGAAAGTATAAAGGGTATGTTATCTCGAGAGCAAACTAAAGAATCAGGTTTACAAGCATTGAATAGATGAAAGTTATGCAACGCAATAGCAATTAGCCCCGGAAAAGGACTATATGCATTGACCGCATATGAAAAGGTTAAACGCGTTACAGCACCACCGGTCGATGATGAACATGTTCTTCTTGCAAGCACTGAACCTAAGCCGATCATGTCAGTATAATCAACAATATTCAAGTTAATTTATTAAATGATGTAACGACATACCTGGGAATATTCTTGACCAAGCCTTTCAAAGATAACACTACTTATTGGACACAGAAGCGTGTTTTTGATGATGATATGGAGAAATTAACAATCGAAAAACTGGATACAGTACTGTTTGGATTATTATTCTATGTCTATTCCCCATTATTCAAATGATGACTACATCATCAATAGATGAAACTACTACAATCCCTGCGCTAGTCGTTCCTGTCTTTGCTGCTTCTTTGATAGCAGAGACTGTTTCCTTGACCTTGTTCTCATCGACAATTGAAACTACTATACTCCTAGTAGAATATGGCATCTTTTGAGTTCCTCCACCTTTAGCATAGCTTATTGTATATTTTTCACCCTTTCCCATTCCTTTAGATTCATAGAACGTAGCCTGAAAACCTCGGTCTTCTAAAGCAGATAACACGGCAGAGGTCTTTTCAGATGTAATAAATGCTTCAATTCTCTTCATTACCATAAGTATAATGATGTTACTGCAAGTAATATACTTTGTATTGATAGTGTGTCTAGATGAAGGTTTCGCTGCATTATCCTCTTCTATTGAGATAAGAAGACTCAAAGTAATATTAGCATAACAACATAAATTAATCTGACGCCCATTCTTCTGAAGCAATAGAATTTTTATGCCTTGCTGAAGGGTGGCGAAGTAAAATATTATGAGGTTTTAAGTACTATGGCTGCAAAAAAAAGTTAAAGACAGACAATTCTTCAGTAATTATCCAACAAGAAAATGAAAGAATAACAAACAAGGTTTTCTGAAGAATGCTCATTATTTTAAAAAAAGAATAGCTATTATTTCATAACGATTTGTCTTTTGTATAAGGATATGACCTTGTAATGCCAAAACAGCGCAACTGTCATCATAATATATGCTGCGTTATATACGCAGCTCCAAAACCAGTTTACATCTTTTGCTATACCTAATACTTCAGTATACCCAAATCCTATATCTGCAATAGTGACTACAACTATGGAGGTTAATAGTAGTATCCAATGAGAAGAGAATTTTTTCCTGTCTCTCAACGCTAAAATGATCATAACGCAAGGAACAAGCGCAATAGCATCAAGTATTGGATAGGCCATACTAACTACCCAAAGGATTGTATTATGTTGGTTAGATATAATATCTGCAACTCCAAAAGTCAAGTTGAACACAAAAGCAAGAGATATTGCACTAGCTGCAGACACTAATACTAAGACATCGCGATCGGAGCGGTATTTTTCTGATATGGATGAGTAGATTCCAAATACAAAATAAAAAATGAAAATATAGCCAAAGATATAGAATGCATCGGCAACAGATGGAAACGGGTTTTCTATATTAAGAACAAGCTCATAATATGCCCAAGTTACTTCTCCAATAAGCCACAAGACTAAAGCTATTGTAAGAGAAGTGTAGGGATAAAGATGCTTGGTATCATCATAATTGCTAGTATCATTACTTTGTTTTTTCTTTTTGTTCTTATCGCCTATTATTATATTGATCTTGTAGATGTTCCATGTTGCTAAACCAGACATAGCTAATGCAGCAGCAGCAGAAACATTTGTAGTCGAGTTTGAAAAGAATAGCCTAGTGATTGAACCTTCAGCTGAAAACACTATAAGCGAATCTGATATAACTATCGAAATAATCATAACCAATAACACGAGAGTTACTATTCTGGATTTTGAAGGTAAAGTGTTTTGTAACAGCAAAGGTTTTGAATAGTAATAGTCTGGTAAGTGATGTTATTAATACATTTTTTTAGGCTTTTTTTTTATATACTATAAACAGGTTTCTTTAAAAGCCTAGGAGAATCATTAAACATTTCTATGGTAAATATGCTTACAACACCCTTGAAATCTCTTGAGGCATATTGGTCAAATGCTCTATAGTATCTTACTAGTATCTCATTTCCTCTGGGGGTTGAATCAAATCAGATTCTCCTAAAGAAAAAATCCCACAAATATGAAGAAGAAGAAACGAGTAACAATTGAATAACTGAATGGTGGACCAACAAGATATGTAATTCTGAAGTAATGTTTAGAGCATCTACGGATGGAGGACACATTTGGAAATAAGATAAACTAAACAATTCTATCTGACTTGATTCCAATTGATGCAGAGACGGCAGCATAAAGAGATACTTATCTGTATTGATAAAGATAACTTAAGTATACCTATAGGAGCAATAGGAGAGAATACTTGAGCATCATTACAGGAATTTATTAATCGTTAACAACTTGACTGCCAAAAACAACAACTATGAGAGATGTTTTTAATTTGTGGCATAATGAAAGTAGTTGTTGTAATTAATGTTGATATGATTATTAGATTACTCAATTACTTGAATTAGCTGTGCATTACATACTGTAATAGATCTTGCTAAATGTTGAAACTGAGTCCTTCAACATTCTTTTAATTGTCTTTGCATCGCTATTATTATCATCTTCCTCAAGTTCTTTTTGTTCTGTCAAATCTGTTGAAAGGAATTCATCGTATACTTCAGATTCAATTTCATCATTTTTAGCAGATCGCATATTCCTATAGACTCTGATAATTTGTGTGCACACATCCAATTTAAACCCTATCAATAACCTAACCCTACTTTTTCTACGGTTTCCTAACGTGAAGCTAGTCTTGTTAGTAAGACGTACTTTGATTATTCATACATTATCGAAGCTAATGATATAGTAGTAGTAGTCTACTGTTTGGGTTAACCTAGTTAAGCCAGATATTTACAATTGATGTTACAAAGATAATTATAAAATGGATAATAGCATTCCAGATTTAGCTTGATAATAACTAGTCTAATGATAATGGCTGTTGGTACTATGGTATTTGTTGGTTATTTCTATTTACTCCGGTGACATTTGCACTATACCATTTTGACTTAGCAGGATCGTCAACACACGATAGTTTGGCTGTGATTTTATTTATCCCCTCTTTAATGACAGCATAATGATGGGTAAGTGTGTAAGACCATTTGGAATAATCGTTCTCTCCATTGGTTCCCATAGGTATTGCATCTTGATAAGGTTTAATATCATTTAGAATGATTGAGACTCTGCAATTAGTAGTTGCATCATCAGTTGAAATACCAGAAACTGTAAGTCTCCCACCAACAGGAATTTGCTGTTCTTTAGTAGGAGACGTAATTTTAATAGCTAAGGTTGTAGGAATAGCGGTAGTAGTAGCGGCTACCTTTGCAAGTGGTGTTGTTGTTCCATTGGGTTTAGTGATCGATGACTGAGGTGACTGTGATGCCTCTGGTGACTGTGCTACATTCTGTGCGTAAACAACAACAGTATTAGCAAAAATAACCGACATAAGCATTCCGAATATAATAATAGCAAAAATTATAGCTGACAGCTTGTTCATTAAACAGGATCCCGTTAAGAACTATAAAAATATTATAAATATAAAATAAGGGATTTTTAATACTACGAAAGTAACTTCTCAGCTTAAGTTGGATTAGCCAAGAGGATTATTTGTTAATTAATCATACATTCATTAGTAATGGTTATGTTAAAGTGTGAGGTACAATGATTTTTTATCACTTGTTACAGTCATGAAACATTTTTATTTGAATTATATCATTGATATGAAGCTACATGCCTTCTTGTTGTTATAGGAAAACTAAGCTTATTGTTATAGCTAGCATTGCAATCGTATTAATTACAGGAATTGGACTATATTACTTTTCACAAACATCTTTTGCATCTTCCTCTGCTATTGATGGTATACAATGCAATACAATGGAACATTTTGCTCTTCATATCCATACTCATCTTGATATCTTCATTAATGGCAAGCAATTTAATGTACCTTCACAAATTGGTATTAAGCCTCACGAAAGATGCCTATATTGGATGCATACTCATGATGATAGCGGAATCATTCATATAGAATCTCCTGAAAAGAGAGACTTTACATTAGGACAGTTCTTTGATATATGGAATCAGAAATTTAATAATACTCAGATACTTAATAACACAGTTAACGGTAATAATGCGTTAAGCGTATATGTTAATGGTCATAAAGTAACTGGCATGAATTATAGGGATATTAGGCTGCATGCACACGATGAAATTGCGATAGTTTATGGCAATCCTCCAGCTAATATACCTTCTAAATACGACTTTCCGCAAGGATTATGATCCGAATAAACTGCGATGTGACATAACCTATCAAAAGCAGCGCAACAATACAAGTGAATAAAAAAAGTGCCTGTGATTTTCTCATAGCAAACGAAATCAATGTAGCTCCTAATACATTCCAAAGAGTTTATCGGTATTCTTCTGCTTCTCATCGTTTAGGTAAAGTCCAAACAA
>DATDLD010000054.1:0-6460 GCA_036519475.1 Candidatus Nitrosopolaris sp.
ATAATATGAGGTTTATGTAATTTTCATTTTGAAAACAAAAGATAAACTATTAATTCTTCTAGTCCTTCTTTACAGACAAAAATAGTGACCTATGTGGACACAATAAGCCTTGCAGTTATCATGATAGGTTCGAGCTTGGCAATAGCACTAGCTTTTGGTGCAACACTGCTATCGGCCAAATGGTGGAAAATTATCACAATCAAGAGAGACAATAAAAGTAGAAAAATCGTTATGCAATTATTGGAAGAACAGGTAGAGATGCTAGTGGAAATAAAACGGCAGCAACAGAACCAATCAGATGTTAGCAAAGAAATAACAACGTCAAGTCATGTAGTAAAATCAAAAACTCAAACTCTGGCTCAGCTCAAACGAACATCTAATTGGAATGAGCTGATCGACAGAAGAATCAAGACCTGTGAATTGATCGACATTGGACATGTAATAGCAGTTGATAGTCAATCCATGACCATATTACATGAGAATGCAGATCAAGAGTATGTTATTCCGACATACTATATTAGAGAATACGACCAACAGAAAGTGTTAATAGATATATCCATTAGAGATCTTGACCATTATATTATTGAACGAAAATTGCGACCTCACATACAGAAATAGTGAGTGACCTATGTGGACACAATAATACAATTTACTATCCTCTTGGGAGGAACATTAGGTCTGGCAATTCCTTTTGGAATGTATATTGCCAGAATGATTTCCTTTGAAATGAGGCCATTGGAAAAGACGCTTGCCAAGGTAGAGAGCGGATTCTACAGAGTAATTGGAATAGACGCAACTAAACAGATGACTTGGAAGCAATATTTCTTTGCGCTATTTTTAACAAATATGATAGTGGTAGTATTTGTTATTTTTGTATTAACTTTACAAAACTTTTTCCCATCGTCACAGCATGTCAATGGATTACCACTTGATTTAGCATTTCATACAGCAGTATCATTTGTAACCGACTCTGATCTGCAGCATTATGCAGGAGACCAACAACTTTCCAATGTATCACAAATGATTGCAATTACTTTTACTATGTTTGTTGCTCCTGCTTCTGGAATTGTTGCTGCATTTGCTTTTATTCGATCATTTATCAGGAAGAACTTTGGCTTAGGCAATTTCTATATGGATTTTATAAGAGTAATACTAACGCTGTTACTTCCTGTAGCAATTGTTTCTTCATTACTCTTTATGATAATGGGTGTTCCTCAGACGCTTAACTCATCTGTGACAGCAAACACATTAGAAGGAAACAAACAGGGTATTAAGATGGGTCCTGTTGCTTCCCTGCTATCTATAAAGCAACTTGGAAGTAATGGTGGTGGTTTCTTTGGTGCTAACTCTGGTCACCCGTTTGAAAATCCAACAGGACTTTCAAATATGTATGAAATGTTTTTGATGCTGATAATTCCATTGTCATTCCCAATCGCATATGCTAAACTCATAGGTAAATGGAGAGGGATATCAATTCTAATAGCAATGCTTATAGGATTTGGTAGCCTGCTCGCAATAGCTTTTACAGCAGCAAGCGGACCGAAATTATTAGAAACTAGGTTTGGGGATTTTGGTAGCATATTATTTAACATAATCTCTATTACTTCAAACACTGGAGCTGTAAATTCTTCGCTTTTGGGAATGTCACCAAATGCGATAACATCATTCTTGATCGCCATGTTTGTTCAGTCAATCCCTGGTGCTGTAGGAACAGGAATGATGACTATGATAATCTATGTTATTTTGACGCTGTTTGTTGTTGGATTGATGGTAGGCAAGACACCTGAATTTATGAGTATGAAGATAAGTCCAAGAGATATAAAACTAGCAGTATTTATATTTTTGATACATCCTGCAATAATACTAATTCCAACAGTAATTGCATTATCAACAGGTGATGCTCAAGCAATCATAGGCGGGAAAGTGACTCCTATGGGGTTCACTCAAACATTATATGAATACACGTCTGCAGCAGCTAACAATGGCTCAGACTACTTTGGAACTTCTGCAAATACTCCATTTTGGAATTTGTCTACAGCAATAGTAATTTTCCTTGGTAGGTATGTTCCAATAGGTCTAATGTTAGCTATTGCAGGTTCATTCACAGTAAGAGATAGGAGAGAAGTTATTGAGCCAATCAAAACACAGGGACCGTTATTCATCACGATATTGGTTGTCGTGACTTTCCTTCTTACAGCGCTTACATTCTTCCCATTCTTGGTGATAGGTCCGTTCTCAATTTAGGCGATGACTATAGTGTTTAAGATTACTAATATTATGAAAATGATGAAGATGGACAAGATTAGCAAACAGAATAATAGCAATAATGTTGGGAATAACAAAAAGAATAATAAAATCAAAACATTGTCAGCAGCTATCAGTAAGAAAGTAATACTAGACTCAATAACCAAACTTGATCCGCGCTATTTAGCAAAGAATAATCCAGTCATGTTTACAGTAGAAATGGCATTCATCGTAGTCTTGGCTATTGGATTCTTCCCTAATATATCAAGGGAATTTGTCAGTCAAAATCACATATTGTATTTGGAATCAGCGATAATATTGATTTTGACTGTCTGGTTTGCCACATTTTCAGAATCGCTGTCCGAAGCTCAGGCCAGGGCAAGAGTAGATTCTCTTAGAAGTCTTGAAAAAGAAGTAACGGCGCACAAGATTGTAAATGATGAGAAGGAAATTACAGTAGCCTCAACCAGTCTTAAACCTGGAGATGAAGTAAGAGTGTATACCGGTGAAATAATTCCAAGAGATGGTCTTGTTAATGTAGGTAAAGCATTTGTCGACGAATCAATGATGACTGGAGAATCCAACCCTGTGTTTAAAGAGAAAGGAGATCATGTAATAGGTGGGACAAAACTAGCAAGTGACAAGTTAGTAGTTGAGATTAGTTCTGAAGCTGGTAGAAGTTTTCTAGATCAGATGGTTAGCTTAATACAAAACGCCACGAGACCAAAAACTCAAAATGAGATCGCACTAACGATGTTACTTGCAGGCTTATCGTTAATATTCATAATGGTAATTGGAACTCTATTATTCTTTGTACATTTTCTTGGATATAAAGCAGATATTGCTACACTAATAGCTCTGTTGGTTGCATTGATGCCCACTACAATTGGAGGATTACTGCCTGCTATAGGAGTTGCTGGTATCACAAGGTTAGGAAGAGATAGTATAGTGGCAAAATCTGGTAAAGGAATTGAGGCTGCAGGTGACTGTGATGTTTTGATATTAGATAAAACAGGAACAATTACAGAAGGCAGTAGAAGTGCTGTTGCTTTCATGCCAATGAATAAATTCACTGAGAAAGATGTAGGACAAGCAGCCTTTGCAGCATCTATTCATGATACCACACATGAAGGAAAATCAATAGTAGATCTCGCTGAAGAAAAAAAATTTATCCCACCTCTGTTGGAAAAAATAATTCCTGCTAGGTCTATTGATTTTACAGCTGAGTCTAGATGCGGCGGAATTGAATTCATTTCAAATAAGGAGGCAATCCTGAATAAAGATCAAGAAGAAGAATTCAAATCGGTAGCAAGAACTATTATAGATAAGAGTAGGAATCAGACAATAAATCCAACAATAGAGGATATTGAAAAAGATATTGAAGTTGCCAGTAAAAGCAGAGTTCATGATATGTTATTGAAGTTAGAACAGACAAAAAATGAAGTAAAGATTCTTAAAGGCGCCGTAGACGTAATTCTTGATTTAGCAGGACCAAATGTAAATCAAGCTGAACTAAAATGGAAAGCACAAGAAATTTCAAAGGCTGGAGGAACACCGCTAGCAGTATCCATAAACAACGAAATTATTGGTCTTGTAGCTCTAAAAGACAATTTAAAGGAGAACATCAGAGAAAAGCTAAATGAAGTTCGCACTACGGGAATAAAAACAGTAATGCTTACAGGAGATAACCAGTTAACCGCTCAAGTAATTGCCAAAGAAGCCGATGTTGATGAGGTTATGGCAGAAGCAAAACCAACAGACAAGCTAAGGCGGGTTGAAGAAGAGCAACTGAAAGGACATGTTATTGGTATGGTGGGCGATGGAACAAATGATGCTCCAGCACTTGCTAAAGCTGATATCGCTTTAGCTATGAATAGCGGCACTGCAGCGGCTAAAGAAGCTGCTAACATGGTGGATTTGGATTCTGACCCATCAAATATTATGAAAGTTGTAAAACTAGGTAAGCAGTTACTTATGACACGTGGAGCTATCACTACTTTCAGTATTGCTAATGATGCAGCGAAATACTTTGCAATTCTTCCTGCAATGTTTGTAGGTGGTAATCCCAAACTACAAATGCTAAATATAATGCAGCTCCACAGTCCTGAAACAGCCATACTATCTACATTGATATTCAATGCAATAATTATACCAGCGCTTATTCCCTTGTCCTTGAGGGGCGTTAAATTTAAGCCCGAACCACCACAAAAGACATTCCTCAGAAATATTGTTATTTATGGCATAGGAGGAGCAGTCCTACCATTCATAGCTATAAAGGCAATAGACATGCTGCTAACTGTATTTATTAGATGAGTGAAGTAAAATGGAGAGCCTAAGAGAATTAATTACTCAGAATTTAAGACGCTTGCTGCCTCAAATTATAAGACCATCACTAAGTGACTTATTTTTCCAGAATATACGACCTTCTCTCAGAGTAATAATACTAATGATATTGGTTGTGGGTATAGGATATCCTATTCTTTTAGTATTGATAGGAGAAGTCACACTGCCACTTCAGTCCAATGGTAGTCTTCTTACCCTGGATGGAAAAATAGTAGGTTCAAAACTGATCGCCCAAGAATTTAAGTCACCAAAGTTCCTTCATTCAAGACTTTCTTCAGATTCAGCATCAACAGTTGATCCGCATATTACTCCTGATAATGCTATTGCACAAGTTTCAAATGTAAGTAAAGCAACGGGGATACCACAAAATACTGTCAGAACACTAATTGAACTAAATATAGAAAGAAACAAGGTAAGTAACGCTCTAGTCTTTGCTCCCCAGTATGTGAATGTATTAGAGGTTAATCTTGATTTAGTAAGGCAATATCCAGAACACTATACAGAATTTATGGAAAATATTCACGAGGCAAGAGTAGGATAAATTGGAACCAATCCTTGCAATATTAGTCTCATTTCTTGCAGTGTCCGCAGCTGCATTAACATACTCATTAATGAAGGCAGAAAAGTGATCGTAGATATTTTAGGAACTGAATGATCATTCTTTGGCTGAGATAGTGATTGTATATTTTCGTTTATATCATCTTACATGAAAATAGGTTTAACTTAGTAACCAAACCTACTACTATCTGAAACCATTTCACACTAACCTGTAACCAATAAATAGGTAGAAGAGGATGCAGGACGAGAAAGGCTATTGATGTTTCAATGTGTTTAATAAGTCCTGAATATTACTAATATGGAAATGAGTTACCAACAGACAATCAAAGATATAGAAGATACGTTTGGCATTGTGCCAGAATTTGTAAAAAATATGCCTCAGGATGTTGTAGGACAGATGTGGCCTTTACTAAAGAAATATGGTCTAGGGGATTCTATTATACCTAAAAAAATATAGAGAAATGATGGCCCTTGCCGCGGCAGCTGCAATGAAATGTCCTTACTGCCAAACTTTCCATAGAGAGGGTGCAAAGATGTATGGTGCTAGTGAAGAAGAATTAAATGAATTGGCGGCTATAGTTGCTCAAACATCATTTTGGAGTGCTGTTCTACATACACAGAATTATGACATGAATAAGTTTGGACAAGAACTACAAGCAATTGGAACACATATGTCTGGTAAGAAATAGCAGACGTGTACAAAACTATGGCTCGCGCAAAGACTCATCTTGTGCAATCAAAAGAGATAGCCACTATATGCATATGCCACAATTTATTCAAGATGAGTTATCCGCTTGGTATAGTTGGAGGACAGCGTGATTATAATTATTGGTTAACTATGTTTGTCATTCCTTTTATTTCGCGCATTTCTCTATCACAGCAATATATAATGTTATTAAGAAGATCATCAAGAATTGCCGTTATTGTGGTTGTTCTTGCTGTTGCCAGTGTTATCCTTAACCATCCTTTAATGATCCAACATGCTACAGCACAACCATCTATAAAAGATCCTAATCTAAAGGCGGAATCAACAGTCAGTGGATTGTCCTCACCTACAAGCATGGCTTTTCTAGATAATAATCAAATTCTAGTTTTAGAAAAGGGAGGGCAAGTTCGTCTTGTATCAAAGGGTCAATTACAACCACAGCCAGTTTTGCAAGTTTCAGTAAATACCGAAAGTGAACGAGGATTATTGGGGATCGCTACGATGCCAGGGGGTGGCAGTCAAGGTGGTAGTAGTAGTGGTGGTGGTAAGAACACTACTACTGTATTCCTCTATTATACTGAAGCAGATCCTTTGAGAAATAGAGTATAC
>DATDLD010000055.1:0-3808 GCA_036519475.1 Candidatus Nitrosopolaris sp.
TGAGGCATAGCAGCGTAGTTGACAGGAATCTTTTGATCTGGATGTAATATATTATTATAGGCATATTGAGCTTCATGATTTGCACTATGTTTGAACAAGTAGCGTCCAATTGCATCTCCCAGAGCGAAGATTCCCTTGACATTAGTTTCAAGATAATTGTCTGTTATTATAAATCCGTTCATGTTAACTCTTACACCGGTTTTTTCCAAGTCAAGAGTGTCTGAGTTTGGAACTCTTCCTGAAGCTATTAATAGTTGGTCTGATACAACTTCTATTGATTCCCCTGATACGCTTTTCTTAGCCGTTACATGAAATTCATCTTTATTCTTTGATACAGATTCTGTCTCATAGCCCACATGTACAGTATATTTTTTGGAAAATATTTCGGTAAATTTCCTAGAGACCTCTTCATCTTCGTTTGGAATTAGGAGATCTCGGCGTTGTATAATATTGATCCGCGTTCCAAGAGTACCAAAGAAGTGTGCTAATTCACAGGCTATATATCCTCCTCCAATTATCGTAAGTGTCCTAGGTTGTTTTTTAAGGCGCATGGCTTCATCACTAGTAATGTAACCAGTACCATCTAGACCATCTATTCTTGGAATCCTAGGTCTTGTACCTGAGGCAATCAATATCTTTTCGGCTGTTATAGTTTCATTATTATTATTATTTTCATCATGCTCATCTATAAAGGTGATAGTTTTTTCTCCAACGAATTTGCATTTCTTGAGAAAAAGTCTAGGATTTTCTAGGTGATGAAATGCATTACTAATGTTCTCTGAATCAGAATCTATTGTACTATTAACGCTTTCAACTATTCTTTGATAATCAATATAATATTTATCAACCATTATTCCAAAAAGATGAGCGCGTTGAATTATTTCAACTACATCTGCACTATGTATGAGCAGTTTAGATGGTATACAACCTCTGTTAAGACAGGTTCCACCCATTCTGTCTTTTTCTATAATTGCAACCCGAAGTTCATGTTGAGCTGCTGCACTGGCCACACTCAATCCAGAACCGCTTCCTATAACGATCAGATCAAACTTCTGCAATGGACTACAAAGGATGAAATATTATTTCGTACTTAAAGTTGTATAATTCGACATATTTTGGTTGGGATAAAATTAGAGATACACTAAATCATTCTGTTAGGAATGGAAGGAGAAATTTTCCTAGAAGTAGGGCTAGACGAAACTTAGGAGTTATGTTCTCATTTACTAGATCCGTCTGTCTCGGATTTCCTCAGACACATGATGTTAGCGATTTTTTGCTAGCTTTTTTGACAGAGCATCTAGGCAGATGCTGGTAGAAGAATATTAGCAAGTGGATTATTTTTTTACCATCAATTTAAATTATTAATAGGCAGATGTACAATATGTGTGAGGGTAATTTTTCTTCGAAAGTAGATATGAGATGATTCCACATACACATCTACTTATATATTATATTATGAGGGTATGAAATATTTGCAGATTATACATTAGGCGAATTTAAGATTACGTTTTTAAGATACAGTATCGAGGAGAAAGCACAGCATTAAGAACTATGAATCATTTTGTCAAGGGAATTTCCAAACATCATAATCTATACATTAAATTAATTGATAAATTAAACCATTTATTACATTATCTATTCTGATTTGCTCTATAACGTCTACAATTATGAATAATAACAAACAAAAGCCTAAATATTACATTGAGTAAATAAGAGATATGCAAACAAAAAGTCTAACTTTGCATATTAAGAGACCTCCGGGAATAATTGCAGGTCTAACTGCCGCATGTGCTATCCTCGGACTATTCTTGGCAGTTGACTCACAGTTAGGTCTTCCTCCAGGTACATTTTATAAAATGATTGGGTTGGCTTTTGGAATTGGATCGTCTTACGCTGTATATGGTGGCTTTGTCCTGTATATGATAACTGCTGCGATAATTGGTATCATTTATGGATATATTACTACGCACGTAAGAAAATTGTACCCAAATTCGGTGGTCAAAGGTTTGGGAACCGGAATTCTCGCAGGAGTTATCGTTTGGGCAGTCTTGTTCTTACCATTAAATTATGGTGTTATGCAGCCTGCATTGCGAAGTATGGCGGATACATTGAATCCTTCAAGTCCAGAATATTTTATGGCAAGACAGCTGCTCCAGCTCTCAAATACTATCATCTTTGGCTCATTGGCATTACATATAGTGTTTGGAGGAGTTATGGGGTTTTGCGGAAGGCTGTCTGTGGCTTGATGAGAATATCAGTAATATGATCACCCGAAAATCAGTTATAAAAAATTAACTATTAATGTCGAGTTTAATATACGAAAAGAAATATGATCAAGATATAACAATGCATAGACCTAATATTTTTTGTTATTTTGTTATTCCAAAAGAATTAATCATCTTTTGAACAATCGGAAGGTAATTATGGTATTCGTCTGACCTTGTGCTAAATACGATCTGATATACTGTATTGTTTTTTATCGTAACATTATGCATCAATTTCTGTCCACCTTCACTATACACTAATCTATGCGCTGGATTAGTCGCAAGCGTGGTGGGAGCTGACTCAATAAGTCGGAAATTAGCATACTTTTTTCTTAAATCAATAACGTTTACGTCAATATATTGTCTGAGTGAGAGATGTAAAGGTAAATTCCTGACATCTATAGCGACAATTTGTGCGGAGTCGCAGATACTTTGTGGTTGCGATTTAAATGCCACGGTAAAATGTCCCTTCAATTCAGGGTTGACTATTACCCAATTGGACGGATATTGTATCCTTAACCCAGTAGATAATGATTCATAATTTAAGAATTTAATTCCTAAATCCATATTGTCTATAGATTTGGCTAGAGATGCAACAGCTGGGGTAGATATGATAGATTTATTAGAATCGCCCATACTAATTCTGTAACCACATTTATTACAATATCTAGAACCGCTTGGATTAGTGCTGCTGCATCGAAGACAGATAAAACTATTGGAAGATCTAATAATGTTTTCTTTCTTTCTTTGCGACCTAATTGAAAATTTGTGTGTTGCTAACTTTTCTACAGCGAGAGATCTTTTCCTCGCAGCATTTGCCAGCCTTACTACGCGATGTGGATCAAGAACTTGCGGGAATGTAATACAGGCTCTTCTTGCAGAGATGAAACAGATATCGCCAATTATTTTAATCGTAGAATTAATATTTCCAAATTGAAACGAGCTGTTATACACCCCTTTGGATGTAGAATCGCCGGTATGTCCCTGTACTGGAACCCTGCACCTATTCATAATAACAATATCATCAATCTCTCTGAGTAAAATTGCAGATTCGTTCAACAAGACTCTATAATTTGTTATTGTGTATGTTTGAACTGCATTTTTCTTTAGATGACCCTTTAATTCATTATGCCACAGTACTCGCTCCAATCTTATATTCATGAATAAATTACCATCATATTCTCTAAAGTCATAATTTGACTGAATCCATTTAGGCTTTTTAAGAAATTCTATGATGTTTTTGTAAGTAAATTATTTAGAGTGATAATACATCATATTTAGTAGAATTAAAAGAAGACCAGCACTTGTTACATGAGAATTCTCTAAACGAGCCATACCTTATCAAAGACATGACCTAAAGAAAATCGAAAAAAATTAGGATTCTAGCCCCATCTCATCCTTGGAAGACAAATGCTCCTGTTGCCGCTCCTAACAAAAAGACTAGTTAAAGGGCATCAGGATAGACTAGATAAAGCAATGCAGATAAAATATATACTATTAAATCACACTTGCAATTTAAATGTGTTATTTTGGCTTACCCTTAG
>DATDLD010000056.1:0-11584 GCA_036519475.1 Candidatus Nitrosopolaris sp.
TATTGTTTTAGAGAACTAAACCTCTTAAATATTCTCTTCCTGTAATGTGGCTCAAACAAAGAGCGAATATTTATCAGGATATTACAAATGCCCTATTGTCAACGTATTGCTAAGCAATACAACAATACTAAATCAGGTATAGTTGAGTTAATTTTATATCTTGACACCATGTCTACTTGCCTTGCAGAGCATGAGCAACTTGCATTTTCAAAAAGGGAACATAAGGGCGAGGATAGTCTTTGTCATTGGTTTTTACTGCTGCGCAGCTATCATGCTTAGTATCACGTCTTATGGCATATTCATTAGTGCCGGTGAATACGTGAAGACACGAAAAATTGTTATAGGCGAAGTTTTAGCCAATACTGAATTCCCATTTCGAGGTTTTGCTAAACTTGTGACTTATCTTATGATAGTCTCCGTGTTATGTTGGTATTGTGTTACAAAGATTGCAGGAGAAAAAGTTACAGCTATTCCTAAATTGGTAAGGTCATTTCTGCTTTTAATTGTTCTGGCTGTGGCAGTAATCGCTCTTTATGAATTTGTATATAATTTCATTATTTGGAGTTCTCTAATCACTGAAAGCGTCGTTAGGGGAGTATTGAATTTAGATAGATTGAACGTTCCCTATCCTAACCGGGAAGTGCCTTGGAATTTGGTGTTTGCGACGAAGATGACACTGGCAGCATTTCTCATAGCTAGTCATGCGTTTTACGTAATATCGAAATCTGACAAAAGGCAAAAATAATCAAAATTATGGGTAAGAAAAGAGAGAAAACCAAATGACATTTGGTATATAATTTCATTAGAACCTATGATTCATGATCTCCGTCAAATTCGTCAAATAAACCGTCAAATGCGTCAGTATACTGTTACTGACTTGTACCAGTGATTGTTGGCCTTTCCATTCCTAATAGGGAAACGAACTGACCCTAAGTGTACTAGTTCACTCAATTGCATTCATGCTATAAGGAAGAAAGCAAGATGTAGCTTCGCCATGCTCATCAGGTCTGAGTCATCTCTTGGAAACCTAACTACCATCAATTTCAGATATTTCCCTCTGATCTCTCGAGCTAGTTGAACTCAAAGCAGCAACTCTCAGTTATGGGCAAATAATGCTAAAATGAGTAGTGCGACATTCATTTATTTATCCTATCTTCTGTGTACTGATGTTTTTAGGAAGCTGAGGCTCTGTAAAGTGCCTAACTGACGATCAGACAGGATTTAAAGCCAACTGATCGCCTAAAGAGATACAACGAATAATTATTTTCCACATATATTTTCAACTCGTAGATATTTCTATTTTAATTCTTGCGATATTACAATGACTTTTTTGTATTTAGTTTTATTTGTAAGCTGCGATGATTACAGCACCACCGAACATTAATCTGGAGAAATGTACCTTATCAAATCTTTGTCGTAGTAATAGATTAAGCTCTGAATTCTTTGGCCATTTTATATATGTGCCGTGTATTGTTTTGAACTTTAATCCGGCTTTACCAGCTACGATAAACGCTATGACTCCCATAACGTATTTGATATAGAACGAAATAAGGGCCTTAAAAATTACATTATCGGGCTTACCGAGATCGACGATGATTAATTTTCCATCTTTTTTTAATATCCTGTGCATCTCTGCGATTGCCGATTGGAGATTGATAGCATCACGCAACGAATATGCGCACATTACAGCATCGAAAATGTCATTTTGAAATGGCATGTATTCGAATACTCCGGATAATGATTCGTGATCCATATAATTATTAGATGCTTCCTTCACTTTTGAAAGCATTTCTGAGATTGGATCATACATAATGATATGAGCATGACCGTTGGTCTCCTGCAACGCTAGACGTGACATATGCCCGTATCCTGAACCAGCATCTAATACTACATTACCCGCGAATAGTCGATTATGAATCGCCTTCATCCGATATTCCATATCTTTTCCCAATGAGATGGCCCTGTTTACTCGATCGTATACAGGTATTATAAAACGCAGGACACCTATTACTTCATCCCAATGTCTTTTTCCTAGGCCAGACAAGTAGAACCAAATAGCCTAGCATAGGAGCTAATATTATATTTATCAAAGATAGAAAACAACTCCCTTGTGTAGAGAACAAAAAGAAACACAAGTGCCTGTAGGGCTGTGATTTGCTATTTATTGCCGAGAGCTTTATAGAACCATTCGTACTCATCCAAATGTTCATAAATACGATGGAGACATACTAATATGTGTCAACTGTAACAGATTATGTTTGTGAGGAATGCGGTTGTCTTCTAATGCACGACAACCCTGTAACTCTTCAAAGCATGAAGGAAGTCCACGATCAGTTGTGTATCGTGAAAAGACAAAAATCTTTAGCAGCAAAACCAGTGGCGCAAGCTGCGAAATTAAGCACTCCTCCCAACCCTTCTCTCACAACGCCTCCGCAGCGGGATCAGTCATCTTCTTCTACAGCCCAATTACAACAAACGCCCCAAGCTCCAGCAGCAATAGCAACAGCAGGGGCAGCTGGTGACACGTCTATATCACTTACGGGTACTGGAACAAATTATTCTGTCGTTGAGGGCCCTATTGACCCTGAATTTAGATCAAAGAGACAAGTGGTTGGTTCTTTCCAGGGAATAAAAGTATGGGGTCCAATTGACCCACCAGGTCAGATAGGCATATGGGGTACAGAAGTGACTGTAGATTTTGACATATGCATAGCAGATGGTGCATGTATTGAGGCCTGTCCAGTAAATGTATATGAATGGTTAGAAACACCAGGACATCCATCGTCAGAGAAGAAACCTTTCATGATAAGGGAAAAAGATTGTATATTTTGCATGGCATGCGAGAACGTATGTCCCCCTCAATGTGTAAAAATATTTCAGAAAGGTACGTAAAAGTCAGCTAGTAATGAACAATCATATAATCTATCAATAATCCTTCATAACCAGCTGTGGTATACTTTCTTGAAAAGACCGTGGTGTGAATATAAATATGTGTTCTGATAACTTTTTGGCTAGGACGGGTTCAGATGCTTGGACTAGGTGCATTCCTCTATACAATATTCATCTCTGCAGCCTGGATAATGACAATTTACACTCTTAACTTTTATTATCTGTCATATCAGTCAAGACACAATCAGAAACATGAAAAACTAAGATACGAAAATATCCAGCTCAATAAGGATAATGCACTGCCTGTGGTTACAATTCAACTTCCACTTTTTAATGAAAAGTATGTAGCGCGTAGATTGATCGACGCAGTATGCAAACTTGATTATCCGAAGCACAAGTTGCAAATTCAAGTTATTGATGATTCAGATGACGAAACAGTTGAATTGATAAAAAAAAGGGTCGATGAATATCAACGTAAAGGCTTTGACATTGTTCACCTTCGTAGAAATCAAAATAGATCTGGGTATAAAGCTGGTGCTCTGAAAGATGGGATGAAATATGCCAAAGGTGAGTTCATAGCAATATTTGATGCAGACTTTGTTCCACCTTATTGGTTTCTAAAAAAAACGTTAGGTCACTTTGTGGACCCAAAAGTAGGTTTAATTCAATGCAGATGGGGACATATCAACGAAAATTACTCTACCCTGACGGCGGCCCAGGCAGTGTCGCTTGACTTCCATTTCTTAATTGAACAGAAAGCAAAGAGTCTATCGCATTTATTTATGAATTTTAACGGTACAGCCGGGATATGGAGAAGCTCCTGTATAAATGACGCAGGTGGGTGGCACACAGGTACGTTGGTTGAGGATCTCGATTTGAGCTACAGGGCCCAGATGAAGGGTTGGAAATCCCTATTCTTGGAAGATGTAGTCGTAGACGCAGAGCTTCCCGTCCAAATGAACGCAGCCAAGCGCCAACAGTTTCGATGGGCAAAGGGATCAATACAGGTTGCGCTGAAGCTGTTACTCGATCTAATAATTGAAAGAAAATTGCCGGTGGATACCAAAGTGCAGGCCTTTATTCAATTGACAAGACATGTGGTTCATCCGTTGTTTCTAATTCAATTTATCGTATTTCCTATCCTGCTAGCCCTGGATTTCAAATTATATACTGTCAGCTGGGCTCCGGTAACTGGCCTTTTGATTTATGTGCTGATGGGTCCTGCAACCTATCTCTACATAATAAGAAAAATATGGGGCGACAAATGGAAGGATAAGGCTAAGCAGTATTTGTTCTTGATATTCTTCGCAACAGGGATATCTGTCAATAACACTGTTGCAGTATTTGATGCATTGCTGAGGCATAACAGTGAATTCTTACGAACCCCAAAGTTTGGAATACTTAAAAAAGGCGACGACTGGAAGGATAAGGAGTATGTCCTACCTTTTACCAAAACGACTCTTCTCGAAGCATTCTTTGGACTTTACGGATGTATTGCAATATTTATCTCCATCTTTTCTCGGAATCCAGTCTTTGTTCCTATTATAGCAATTCAAACCGCTGGGTTTATCTACATAGCATATTTTAGCATGTTACATTCTTCGTATAATACAAGATCAAAGACAGTGCAACCGGATTTGAGCCGGATAAGAATGATAGCTGGACAGCGGGATCGTGATAAGGAACTCCTTGAAGTAGAAACCAATAGTCTAAATACTATTGGAGATGTTAATGTCACTACCGAGAGCAGGTGTAACACAAAGGGCGGTAAAAATAGTATGACTTCAAACAGCAAGATTGTGCTAGTGGTGCTTTTGGGTTTTCTGGCCTTTGGAGCTGCTGTTGCTTATTTTGGATATCAAATAACTATATATCCCATAGATAAGGCGCTTGGTTATCTATCTCGAAGCCAGTCGGCTCAAACACCTGAGATGATGACAGGATATATAAAAATGATTAAAGCTTTACTTCCAATGAAAGGAAATGCCGTATGGTCTTTTCCAAATCCCAGGACAGATTTTGGTTTAATTCAGGATGATCTGAATGCTATACTTTCTCGTACACAGTCACTTTCATCAATAGAACGAAATAGCGCTGCATACAATACTGGGTTGGAAGATTTGCATGGAACCCTAAAAATAATCGAATCAAATCTTGAGGAAGCCAGTCCTTACTTGTATGTTAGTTTCACTAATGTACTTTTGAGCTGTGTATGGATAACCATAATCCTCTTGATGTTCTTTCTCATTATGAAAAAGAGAACAAAATATACAAAATACAATAGCGCTTAATTTGTGCCAAATGCTGCTAACCTACGCTATTAACCTAAAGAAGTTAAATGCTGTCAGATTCTACTTGTCCACGAAAAAGATACTCCTTGTTTTGTAAAGACAAATTCAATTTACATATCATATGAAGCTCGCAATAGTGAGATAATCTGTATTAATTCGTTTTCTAGACAGTTCGATATATTCTGTTTATTCATTGTTTTTATCAATGAAAATTTGGTCAGTTACCCTAGTACTTTCATCATAGCTCAGAAATAGATATCATCATCCCGCCCTCAATATTAATTAAACCTATTATAACCCTTATTGTGAGTTTAATTTTGTTTATCAAAGATTCAGCAGCATGTCACCTGTCAACTTAAATAATAATTCTAAAGATTTTCCTCATGTCAGTTGAGGAACAAATTTACACGCGAATTCTTTCTGCCGGAACACTCGGTGTAAAAAAAACCGATCTTCGCAAAGAATTTGCAGGAGTTGAGATTGATAGTGTGATAGAAAATCTAGTCAACGTTGGCTCTGTCTTTATCGAAAAAAGAGGAGTAGCATACACGTGTTGGCACAAAGATCATTATCTTCAGAATTTATTAAATACCGACCCCAAGTTTCGATTGACCATCGATGCAATAAGATCCCTCGAAATATCGTTTAACAAAACTTCAGATTCATTATTGAAATTCGCAGACACTCTAGCCAATGATAATCTGGTATACAAACAAACAAGGAAAACTGTCGAAGGTAATACATTAGAACCCCCAGCGAATGATAAAACATCAATGCAGCTTGAGGAGTTTGAGCATCTCTTTGATATTGCTGTTACGAACAATTCCAATTCGATCGGTTGGGTCGAACTTGCAAAAATCAGGCAACAAATTTGTAAAGATCATCTCATAACCAACGAATATTTCTATTCTCTTGTAGAAGAGGTCATAAATTCTTATTGCGACAAATATGAGTTGTCGAGTGGCGGTAGCGAAGGTGTAACTATGCGTGGGCTACTTCATGGTTTGGTCAGGTGCATTTGATTGTATCCATACAAGCTAGTTGAGAATCCTTACCCGAGTAGTCCTACACCTACAATGCTTGACGCTCGGATATTGGGTGGGAAAAGGCATAAAGAAGCGAAGGCTGCAGTGCTTTCATGCATAGAAGATCTATATACCAAGACAAATGACAGAAAGGCAACTGATAAAGATTTCCGGTTAGTTACCATAATACAAGACGTCGGATCTGGGAAAACTCATCTGGCCCTTCATATACGGGGTTCAAAAGAAGTCTCAGACCGTTGTGTGATTTCATATATGGATCTATCCCAGATCGCTCCGCGTAGTATGAACGCTGTTTATTGCTCAATGATGAATGGTTTTGCTGCTGAGGATATCAGTCTTCTCAGACGAGCACTAGTTAATTTTTTGATAGAGAAAGCTAACGATAATGTCAAAAATGCAAAGAAAATTTTCAAATACGGCATCTTTGATAGGTTGTCAGGTAAGACATTAAAAGATAAGGCAGATGATGTCCTACAACGTAGGCTTCTTCCCAATTACTTTGCTTTTGATGAATTCTTAAAAAGCGAATTCACTCCTACTGAAGTATCGATCCTTAAATCTTTACTCGAAGGCACCTACAAGAGAGATTCTAACAATGTGGCAACCCTTGAAGATATGATTACGGATCTAACAGCTATCGCAAGTATAAATTTAAGGTTTCTCGGAAAGGTGACAATTTTTGAAATAGACGAATTCGACTGTGATACGGAATCAGTCGATTTTGCTAAGGCAGTAATTAATGTCCATATACCAGGGAGTATAGTAATGCTAATACTAACCCCATCTTCCTACCAGGAAATAAGACAAAACAGTATCTCATTATTCGATCGGTTAGAAAAGGCAAATTATAAAATAGATCTGGCAGGTTCAAATAGCTCTGAAGAAGTAGCCGATATTATTCTCGAGTATATTAGGTTCTTTGATAATGAAAAATGTTTCGCGGCTGACAAAGAGAGAGATCTTACTTCCAAGATTAAAGTAATATATGATGAATTTTCCGATTTCAGAAATGTAAGGTCGATGATAAATATTTTTCATCATGCAACTGAAAAAGCGGGCAAGACGAACACAGAGGTGATCGATGAACAGGCTCTGGATGAGACGATAAAAAGTACGTACCCGGGGTTGAAGATAAAAGGAAGCATCATGGGAATTCCACTTTCTGACTTCATTAAGATTCGTCAGAACTGCAGTGACATTCAAACATTAGAATCAGGTGTACGATATGCAATTCGCAACCTAGTTAATTATGTACAGGATACGAGTACGATTACGCAGCTTGAATCTAGTGTAGGAGAAAACGCTAGTACGGATCTGGTTTATCATGACACCTACGGCGCTAAAGTTGCTGTTGCCGTGGTTATAAACAAAGATCGTACCAAAAACATCGAACAAATATCGAACAGGATCAAATCCACGTCCTTCGTGGATAAATTAGTGATTCTAACCAACTATGGTACCAGTAGTGGAATGAATGGAACAACTGTAGTTAATATCGATCGATCTAAGATGATTGATTTAATGTACTTTAATCACAAATACGAAAGCAACTTGATCCTGGAAGAAGAAGATTTACAACGCGCTCTACTTTTGGCACAATCGATAAAGCTTTGCTGATTTGATTACATCTGAGGTTCCTTGTTAATCAGAACATTTGTAAACTCTTTTAAGAGGGAATTACGATCGCTGCTTTGTGAGCAAGAAAGACAGATATGACGATATTGAAGACGGTTGTATCGATTCATATCAAGAGCTTTTTAGATGCAACATCTGTGGCGGAGACGCAGATTTTATTGTACAGTTAGAATTAGTGAAGGAAAGAAGCAACTACAATATTATGGAATCTGTAACCCAAATGCCATTCTATTTATGCAAATCTCACGAATACCTGTATAAAAAGATGCAAAACAATCTTGACCTCAGAGACTATTTTACAGAAACAATTAACGAGAACCAGTAGTATACCGAATCTGTTGAAATTAGCCTATGGCTAGATCATTCGAAACCCTGGATGACTTTCGCAGCAATCTTCATAGAGATGGGTATGGATTAGTAGATTTCGACGGAAATAAGATTCCCTGCATTTATGTAAGCCCAAGAAAGTACGATGAGTTTATGACTAAAGTTTGTGGGAAGAAAATCGCTGTCGATACTCTTTTAAACATCTTTCATGATGGCTACCATGTTTTCGTAGATATTCAACTGACGTTTTTGAATATTGGGCTACAAGAGAATTATCTTTTCTATGCTAACGATATGTTAGACTTCTTTGAGGCTTTATCCAACAGAGGTCTATTGTCCCTCGCCCCTAATGGTGTTTTCAATTATGATAACCAAAATATCTTTATTATTCAACTTCCTAGAATAGAATCAACAAAAAAAGCTCTGGATATTATTAAATTAAACTCAAAAAGGTAAGAAAATTTATTTTAAGAGTGTACTTAAAGCCTCCATCGATATATGCATCAAAATAATAACGGTTTCTACCTCGGTCAAAGCGCTACTCCAATTAGGTCAAATGAAATCAGAATATAAGAGCAGACCCCACTAAGAGATCGAGCCAGCGAAGTACACATTTATTTAAAAAAGCTAAGTATGCTACAAGCGTTTGTCCTTAGAGCAATCGAAGGTAGGAGGATACAACACCATAAAACATCTGAGTTAGATTAATTGCTCATCAGGTAAAGTCTGTCAGCGTGTACGAAATATTGGAGTAATATATTTCTTTAACAGAAATTCTATCAATATTCCGAGCCAGATTTCAAATCTTGTATTTTTCTTGGATGCGACAGCCGGGATTTGAACCCGGGTTACCAGATTGGCAATCTGATGTCCTAGACCAAACTGGACGACCGTCGCACTCGTATCGGATCAATATTAAATGTGTATTTGACAATTTAATTGATCGCTAATTGGACAGTTGGCCCTCAGTATACCAATGTCTAATCCTGCTATTATTTATGAGAAAATCACAGGTATAAAAATGATACACGATTATCATTAGCTCAGGATAGCAGAATATTTTTACTTTTTCCATAGTAGGAATTAAAGCGAAGGCAAAACGTGCACGTAATCCTTGAAATCAGACTACGAATCTCTTGTAGTCTTTTTGAGTAGTATTTTGTAGTGATTTGATAATACGGATGGATTCTCGAAACCTCTTCGCTTTGAATGAGCATGAGGCTTAAATTTCACATAACTGATGCTTCAGCCTTTCAGATACAGTCCATACAAAAAAATCAAGTGCTCAGCGTACAGTAACAACAGCAAGTATCTTGCTGAATTATAAGACATCCAGTTATAATGGTTATAGTAAGGAGCTAAATATTACTTAGGGTCAAATCAAAAGTACAAGGGTCGAATATCCGCGGCTCTCGGTTACGTAATCTCCCTCGAATTCTTCGGCTATTACTGTGACAGACAGCAGATCATTAGTACGACAATTCTTCGCGTCGATTACGAGATAATCATTCAGAATATCCGCACCTTTTAAGCTTTCCGAAGTTATCGTAAAGTTAACAGGTGAAACTGAATTAAGCAGCAACAACTGATCTTTGTAATAACGTCCAAGCCTAGCAAGTCTTCCTTCTCTCGGAGCTACCCTAATATTCATTTTCACTTCCCCAACGGGATGTTTAATATAGCGACTCACGCTCTTTACTAATACCTCAAAATCAAAAGGATATCCTGCGGTGTTCTCGGCCATCTTATTGATTCCGTCATTCATAACAATGTCTACCTTCTTGATAGTATCCGCATATTCAAAGATCCATTCATTAGTAGTTTTGACAATGCTATCTATACCATTCATTCTTGTTCGTGTCTCTGTCTCATCTAATTTGTATCTCTCTACCCAGTTCTTATAGTCGCTACTTATATCTACCAGAAATTCAGCGCAGGTTCTCTGGTAGTCTTCCACGCTTGATGCTCGCTCGGAACCGTCATCAGATGCCAGCATTGTAATAATTACTGGAAGGAGCTATAGAAAATATATTCCTTCTACTTTCTAAAAAGAACAAATATGATTCTCTTTTCAGAACTCATGAACGAATTTCAAAACAATATCCAGGGTAGTAAGACTACCTTAAATATACTCTTGAAACGAAGTCCAAACCTTGCGTATCAGAAGATAAATGAGCTTGCTTACTTTACAGGATCAAAATATAGAGTAAATTTGCGGTTACATTTCCCAGATCCGAAAAAGATCTCCGATCTTGAGTCCTATGGGACAGAAAACATTGGAATGGTCGTGGACAGTCTTAGAACGGTCTTTCCTATATCAAGGCAAGAAATAAAACAAAAAGCAATCGAGATTATAGGAAGCCTAGTAAGCGCCCAGGACGCATATATGTACAAAGGAAAAGAAGGAGTAAAAATCACGCTTCCCGGGGGAAGAATCGAAATTCTTCCCGGCTCGATACATGTCTGGTGTCAGATTGACGAAAAGGTTAAGAAGTACTGTGACTGGTTAATGCAAAATGTATATTTCCGATGATATAAACAGCTTAAAATAATCATATCTCAATATATTCTCAAGAGAGACAATGCTAAAGACATTTCAAGACCTCGCGGCTTCAATATCTTCACCTAGTACGGTGACTGTCTACAAATATGCACTAGAGAAATACATGCAATACAGAAAGGTGTCTAATATCGACGAGCTTCTTAATGTGGATAGGGACATCAAGCTGATTCAGTCATCCATCATGAGTTATCTCGTCTACTTAAAACAGGATCGTAAAACTTCATATTCGTTTCGAAATGTGCAATACTCTGCAATAAAACATTTTTATCGAATGAACGAAATAGAGTTGAATTGATTTAAGATTAGTACCTCGGAGAACCTACTAAAGTAGTCCGGGATAGATCCTACACTACTGAAGAGATCCAACACATTTTAACCAAATGCGACGAGCGTATGCGTGTAGTTATTCTCTTGCTGGCTTCCGCAGGTATAAGGCTAGGGGCGGTATCACGGTTGAAAATAGGCTCTGGCAAAAATCGAAAAGTACGGTCTTTATCAAATTACAGTATATGAAAATACTACGTCAGAGTACATTTGTTTTTGTAGCCCTGAATGTACTCGAGCTATTGATTCATATCTTTCATATAGAGCAAGATACGGCGAGAAGCTAAAAACTGAAGCACCTCTAATAAGAGAGCAATTCAACACTAATGACTTGTTAAAAATACGCTACCCACATAATAACTCCGAATACACAATAGCTGTAAATCTTCGTAACTTGTTAGTTAGAAGAGGAATAAGTACTGGAACGCATCTTACTGAAGCTACTGTATTCAAAGGGAGGGAACGAAAGCCCCTAGCTCGTGCCCATGGCTTTAGGAATTTGTAACTAC
>DATDLD010000057.1:0-2233 GCA_036519475.1 Candidatus Nitrosopolaris sp.
CAGCGAGTTTGATATCGTACCTGGCATTAAGAATTGCTGGTTTTTATATAGCAATGTGGTTGCACCGATTGCACCCATTCTTATTGCAGCATCCCTTTGTTCTATTCCTGATTTAACTGCGAAACCAAACTCTCTTAACAGAACTGCATAATTGTATTTACCCAATGCGATAGAACATCTTGGCACAGCAGACTCTCTAGGAATATAGCGAAATAATTCCGAAGATATTGTTCTTCCTTTGTGAGTCAGTCTGGTTCCGCCATTCGTTGACTGTACTAGACCTTGCATCTTCATATGCTTAAGCAATGTTCTAGTAGTGCCTTTACCTAAGCCTAAATCCTGACCTAAGGACTCTCTGCTTACACGTCCGTTTTGATCTAATAGCTGAAATACCTTAAACACATGAATTAGTTCAAAAGAGAGCATTCTACTTGGTGCATATCTGCTTGCAACTTTTGTCAGTGCTTTAACATACGTATGCATCTTTTTTTTATTTCACCTACAATAATACGTATATGATTAATTCTAATGATTTCTTGAGATTTAATTGTATCCTCTGAAATAGACCGGTAATTATAGAGAGTTGGATAAACCATCCTATCACTTTATATAATACCGTTTCGAGCCAATAAATATTGTCTGTAATTAGTAAACAAATCACTAAACAAGTTGGCAATGTACCAAAGATAGCAGTAGGTATCTTGGTAGGTATCTTGCTTTTTGGAATGTTCCTAGTAGGATATGACCAAGGACATCTATTTAGTCTAGCACAAGGCCAGAAGGCATTTGACACAAAATGGATACATGAATTTTCCCATGATTTAAGGCACGCAGCAGGGTTTCCGTGCCACTGACTTGCCATTCTCCCTCAGACAACGATAAATGAAAACCTTAACTTTTATTGGTATAACTCTTCTTTCTGGTGCAATTGCAGGCACTCTTTTGGGCTTAATTAACCAGGTAGTCGTGGAGCCATTTATCGACAAGGCTATCGGGATTGAAATGCAAAGGCATATTGCTGCTGGTGAGATTATTGACCTTAATGCACAATCTCATTATCGATTGTGGCAAAAGGGCGGTGAAATAGCTGCAGGTGCAATACTTGGCATGTCGATAGCAGCATTATTTGGAATTGTTTTTGCTTACAGCAGGGATTCATTGCCCGGTCATAGCAATAATAATAAAAAGAAAGCACTTATTTTGGGAGGCATTATGTTTCTTGTATTATTTCTAGTTCCAGCCTTAAAGTATCCTGCAAATCCACCCGCTGTAGGAGATCCAAATACTATAAGCTATAGAGAGAGTTTGTATACTGCTATTCTAGCTATATCTGGATTTAGTGCATTAGGGCTTGCATTTTTGTACAGAAAATTGGGTAATAAGCAGTCAAAAAAGATCATCGTCCCTTCGATCTACGCGTTTGTAATTGCCTCTGCCTATCTTCTTTTGCCACCTAATCCAGATAAAATCACGATACCTACGGATTTAATAGTGAGTTTTCGAATTGCAAGTGTTTTTACTATGGGGATATTTTGGGGCTTGCTAGGTATAATCTTAGGTTTGTTCTGGGATAAGCTTAAACCACATGAAACAAGTAAGCTTGTTTCCGTATAGCAATTCTAATAATTCATCCTTACAATGTAACATACATTAAATGACAAGTCTAGCCTTTTCATTCGAATAGGTCTTCTTGGTAACATTTTAATTGATTTTTTTGCATGTCATAATATCTATTAGCTTTATGAACTAGCCTGTATTTCTCAAATATTTTATACCGCGCAACGTCTGGCTTTAGAAAATGAAGTTTTGAGTCTACATATCAAATTGATTTTGCATTTTTTCCTTTCATTGTGTAGAAACTACAATATTTTGAAAAAGATCCAATATAAACATAAATTATCTATGTTTATCGTTTAGAATAAGAGTTTATTTAACAAATAATGAGTCCCGAAATTACTTTACAAATTAGCGAGGAAAATCTATTTCAAATCATATGTTAGAATCATCGGTTCTTATTTCAGTTTTGATATTTATCTAACAAAGCTTCAACTTTTCTATGATCACAGTAGTAAACAATATGATATTTGTAATGATAATATGAGGTTTATGTAATTTTCATTTTGAAAACAAAAGATAAACTATTAATTCTTCTAGTCCTTCTTTACAGACAAAAATAGTGACCTATGTGGACACAATAAGCCTTGCAGTTATCATGATAGGTTCGAGCTTGGCA
>DATDLD010000058.1:0-3162 GCA_036519475.1 Candidatus Nitrosopolaris sp.
AATATTCAATGAAGGAATTTCATGGTTATCACGCCCTTTACTGAATTCATTATATGGGAAGCATAAGATTGTGGAGGCATTCTCTCAATACCTTATTACAGGTTATGTAAAGGGCGAACTCTTTGGTTCAGAATCAGATCGTGTTCAGAGCGCAGTTAACTTTGCCAGAGAATTGATTGATGAATCAATAGAAGAAAATCACAGAACCGAATGGATAGAGCGTCAAATACCTAAAATAATTAAGATTCTTCAAATCGATTCTCTTTTCACTATCCCAATTGTTACCCTTAAGAGTAAAATTGGATTAGCGATGACAGAAAAAAATTTGATAAAAGAAATAGAAAGGACGATAAAAATTAGAAATAAAGAAAAGGAAAAATCCACTAATGACATTATGGCTGGTACCCAGATTTTGAGGGAATATGAAAGTCTTGTAAAGGAGAGTAAGAAAACAGATAACAAAGGTTACTCAGCAATGGAACAATTTGGATTGGAGGTTCCCGAGAGTGTCGATTTAGACGAAAGTGTAATTTATGATAATGATTTGATTACAAAGTTAAAATCGGTCATTAGGTCTTGGAAAAGAGACTGGAGAGAAATCCATGACATAACGGGTGACGAGATTGACATAGAATCCGTAATAGAATCGCAGCCAAAACCATTTCTTACGGATTTTAAAAATACGATAAATACCAAAATAGCATTATTGTTAGATCATTCTAGCAGCATAGACGATTACGAATTAGAGTACAAGAAGGCAACAGTCGCCCTTTGTGAAGCTTTAAAATTTTTGAATGTAAAATTTTCTGCTTATGCATTTAGTACCATGGACAAGAAAGTTACGTGTTGGGTAATTAAGCATCCAGATGTTAAATGGACTTCTATAAATGCACGTAATTTGGTTCAAATTAAGGCAAGCGGGGGAACACCTCTTGCAGAAATTTATAATTTATTGTTACCATTTATGAAGACATATAAACCCGATATAATGATAACATTAACTGATGGAGAACCTTCTGACTACAATGCAGTTCGATCTACAATCAAAACTTACAAAATGAATGGAATTCACATGGTTGCTGTAGGCGTAGGCAAAACTGTAAATAATGCTATCAATATTGGCTTGAATCTAAAATACCTAGAGTACGAAAGGATTCTGGTTGTTAGTCAACTTAACGAAATCCCAACAAAAGTTCTTTCCCTTTTACAAGTTTAATCATGCTTGTGTTTTTGGAGGGCTATTTACTCACTATAATATTATAGAGAATAAAATTAGATTGTATACTTGTGTTCTTTCTTGACTTTTTCCCAATCTGAAAGAAATAGAGATAAGCCTTTATCAGTAAGAGGATGACTTAGCATTTTGGCCAATATGTCAGGTGGAAGTGTTACTATGTGTGCGCCTAACTTTCCTGCCTCGATAACGTGAATTGGATGTCTTACACTAGCAACCAAAACTTCAGATTGATAACTATAATTGCGAAAGATCTGCACTATTTCCTTAATAACAATCATCCCTTCCTGACCTGCGTCATCAAGTCTTCCTATAAAAGGACTAACGTAGGATGCACCTGCCTTTGCTGCCAATAATCCTTGATTTGATGAAAAGATCAAAGTTACATTTGTCTTAATCTTATATTCACCGAGTTTTCTTACTGCCTTTAATCCATCTACGGTCATAGGAACTTTTACAATAACATTTTCCCCAAATTTTTTTAATCGTAATCCCTCTTCAACCATATCTTCTGTTTTTGTTCCGATAACTTCCAAATTTACAGGACCTTTTACAATTTTTACGATCTCTCGCATTATATCTTCAGGATGTCCTTTCTCTCTAGAAATGAGTGTAGGATTTGTTGTAATTCCATCAACTACTCCCATATCTACAAATTTCTTGATAGACTCAATACTTGCTGTATCGAGGAAAATTTTCATTTCTTTATCCTTTTCTTGGTTTTGAGAACAGATTCTACTATATGATCCGAGCTCAAAGAATATTTACTCAAAAGTGATTCTATCTCAGTTTCTCTAGCTGATTCACCAAAAATATCTGCTACACCCATTCTATGTACGGGGACAGGATGATTTTCAGCAGTCACTTCACAGACAGCACTCCCCAAACCTCCTATAATATTGTGTTCTTCAATAGTAACAATTGCTCCGGTTTCTATTGCTGCACGATATACAACCTCAACATCGATTGGTTTAATAGAGTACATATCTACTACTCTACAAGAGACACCGTATTCTTTTTCAAGTGTTTGTGCTGCGTCGATAGCCTTTGAAACCATTAGACCACATGCAATCAAAGTAATGTCAGAACCATCTGTAATAACGTTACTTTTGCCAATATCGAATTCATCAAAACTATCTTCGTATATATTGGAATTTGACGGACGCGCAAGACGCATGAAAAAGGGTCCTGGAGTATAACTTAGAAGGGGAATTAAATTTTTTACAGCTATGGAATCTGAAGGAACAATTACGCTCATGTTTGGAATTGTTCGCATTGTAGATATATCCTCGATTTGTTGATGAGAGGCGCCATCTGGACCAACTGTAAGTCCAGCGTGCGATACTACTAGTTTTACGTCGAGAAATGGATAGCAGATAGTATTTCTAATCTGATCAAGACATCTGCCCGGTAAAAATGCAGCATACGTGCTTGCGAAAACCACTTTACCCGCGATAGCCAATCCAGCAGCTATCGAGACAAGATTTGCTTCTGCTATCCCAACATTGTATAACCTAGTAGGGAATTTATCTCCGAAAAGCTTTGTTTTGAGTGAATCAGTGGTATCAGCTCCAACGCAAACAATGTTAGGATTTTTTGAACCTAGTTCGACTAATGCTTTCCCGTAAACAGTTCGCATATCAGAAATAATATTCTTATCACTTAATTGCATGGAGATCCTCCTCAATTCCAAGCTCCTTTGCCAAAGGTATAAGCATATTCTTACGCGATTTTATCCAGTCAGATCTTATGTCATTTATAGTTGCCAACTCCAATAATTTTGTTTCAATTGCGACGTTAGCCTTGTGCCTCAATTGTATAATATTTGAATTGATATCTGGTGATCCATATACTGCATTACCGGCTACCATAATTCTGGCCCCTGCGTCAAAAACCTGCTGAAGAGTTGTTGCATCAATACCTCCATC
>DATDLD010000059.1:0-2679 GCA_036519475.1 Candidatus Nitrosopolaris sp.
CTTTTTACAATTCTCTTTTATTTTGGTAATAGAGACAAGTATGAAGATATCAGTCCTGTTAAGAATACAAATCACAGAATTATGTTCTTAATGATAAGAAAGATACTCGCCATACGATCGGTTTCTGAACTAGTATATCTAATAACTAGGTTTGTAGTGATTTATAATATACTACTATTGACCACAATAGAGCCATACATAGCATCTATGATATCTTCCTTATCGGCATCAGCTTTATCTTATATTGTAGTAAATTTAAGTGCAAGGAATCTTAAATTGTTTGGATCAAAGATCAAACACCAATAAAGCATTAAAGCCTTGGTTTTAGTTGAGAATTCCATGAAGATGTTGTCAAAAGCAATAGAAGAGCCTACTTTAAAAGCTTCTTTGTTCTTATCTAAGGATTCGTTGTTCAGTATCCTCTTAAAAAAGAAAATAAAAGATCTATTCAAGATGCTGCGACTTGCTTAGCTAATCGTGTACACAACTGAAGATGTCTCCGTTCTTCCCTTAGAATAGAATTGACTGCGGTAGAGAATTGTTTATTTTTAACTTTCTTTACCGCCATAGTACTTAAAACTTCATAGTGTGTTACTTCTCCGCCTTCAGCAAGGCATAGAAATTCTATTGCTTCAGAAGAATCTGGATCAGTACCAAGATATGTATACATCATCTGCGTAGCCTTTCGTTCAGTTTCTAAGGCTGTGCTTTGGATATTTTCAGGATTCAATCCTTGTGACTGTGACAACTTCTGAACCAATTCTTCAAGCTTTGTCTGATGGTTGTTTGCTTCTTTTCTCATCTTATCTAATTTAGCCTTCATTCCTGCTTCATCCAATAATCCTTTTGAGCAGCCATCTCTAAACCAAGAGCTTCGCCTATCTTTTGTTCGAGCTTAGCTTTGCTACCTGTTGACATGTTATGTAATGTGGAGATAATTGTTTATAAGAATAGTAGAAGATGAATAAATTCCCACCCTTTATGCTGAACTGGGGATCTTTTTTGAATTTGTTATTTTTAACTATCCTAAATATTAGATTGAAGTATTATAATAATAGATATGTAACTTCTCTAAAGACTCGTGTAATACAAGTGATTAATACTTTGTAGATCAGAACAGTTATAGAGATAAGCTCAAAGGAAATCTCAGATATCTTGAAGCTTGCAGCTAATTGGACTATGAGTAGTAGTAGTAAGAAGGGAAAGTATGAAGATAGGATGATCTTCCCTATAGATTTTTATTATTAAATTACTATTGGAGCTAGCAGAAAACAGGAAGACAAACTATAGCCCAACATATTTATTTTTTGTTATTCTTCACGATAAGTCTAAAGGAAAAAAGATGAAGCGCTAGCGGCGGGAGAACTCCACCTCAAATCATTTGTCTATCTAGCAGGTTAATTGCCTTGAACTGTCCCTGCGTTATCGAGTCCGTGAACCGGGTCAAGAAGGTTTTGACATTTAAAATTTTGGTTTATACAAGGGTCAGTTTCGTCAAAATGTCTTTGTATCTCTTGCTGTCTGATCAAACATTCTTGCAGTATTATTAGTACCCGTTCTTAATAATTCCTTTGAGTTATCCTTTGTTTGTTCCACCGCTGCTTTGAAAGCATCCATATTAGCAAATACCATGCTATTTACTAGCCTTGTTGCAGCTATCGTAATGTTTGCAAAGCCACTGACCATATTTGCATATGTCTCTGTTATCCTCCCTGGAATCATCCAATTATTCCAAAACAGCCCATTAATATTCTCTACATATGGTAGCCATGGTGATTGACATAAGTTTATAATCTCTTTTTGAGATTCTATTTGATTCTCTGCTATTGCTCTGGCAGCTTCGATAGTTTGTTCTTGGTAGTCATTAACGATTTGCGTATAACGGGTAATCTCCCTTCTACTGTCCTTAGCTAGCGTTTTGATAATATCTTTAGTCCGATCTAAAGATTTGATGACTGCGTCCTGTTGTTGCTGCAGAACAGATGTCGACGTTGGTATTCTTGTTTTTTGCTCTTCATCTTCTATTACATTTTCTAATTTGTCTGCAACTTTTGCAGCTTCTTTTCTTACATCTTTATCATCTGCCAAAGTGGCTATTCTCTCAGCTTGTTTTTTCGCTTCTTCTTTCTCTGTTGTGGAGCTATCTTTCTGCTCTTTTCCTGATGACATGAATTCTATGGCATGATAACCTATTTAAAGACTGTAATAATGGTTAATGATGGTTAAGACAACTATAATTAAAAATTAATGAGTTTATAAAAACAAAGAAATGAATTTTTAGTTCTGTCCCATTTTCTAGTCTAAATTATGGGTGTTCAGATTTGCCATTTAAGATCCGGCCTAAAAGATCCAAACTTTACCTGATCATAATAGACCATTAAATGGGCTCAGCACAGAACATGCACTAAGTTTGAGAAAACTCCTTAGAGATAATATAGCTGGGAATACTAACTTATTTAAGTAAAAAGGAGGTGCTGCTTTTCATAACTTATAGATAGATAGGTCATACGTTGACCGACTTTTATCTTTGTTACCCCAGAACAATCCTCTTAACTACTTGCTGCGACGTCAAGTCAATCTAGGCCAAGTTGCTTCATCATTCCAACTTGGTCATAGAAAAGATTCTCCTGGTCAATTTGGCCGTTCTTCCAGTAAGCGACTGTACAAAAGTCGACTTGA
>DATDLD010000060.1:0-2497 GCA_036519475.1 Candidatus Nitrosopolaris sp.
TAGCCTAGCCATACATATTATTAACTATTCCTACCTGCCGCTAATCACTATCTTGCATTTCTTTTTTCACAATTATTCAGACCTTCAAACGTGGTCAGGGTTCCAATATCGCTTTTGCATACACCATCTTAAATGGCTTTGAGGCAATCACTACTGTGTCATATTGGTTAGCAATATTACCTAAAAAGTAGTTTTGTGGACCTATATTTCCTTTAAGTATACCGAGATCCTTACTATTTACTAAATCTCCTTTGCTAGTAAAGTATACATGAAGCTCTGGTCCATTCGTTATGTTAAAGTGCTCAAATCGCAGGAACTCATTATCATTTACAGAGAGAATTCTTGAATTTCCACTGACTTTTGAGATGTTTCCAGAGTTTGTAAAATTACCGCTTCTTAATTCATAGATTGATGCCATCTCTGTATTAGGTGGGGCCATTGCCTGTATAGTTTCATTTACCTCGTTGTTTATTTGCGCAGCCCCCATCATAACCATGTTCATATCTGTTTCACTCATGTTCTCTACGGCTGAGTTCCTTTGGTCCTCTTTCATAGCATTAAATTGTTTATAGGCCTCCATAGACCGCTGTTTTAGCTCATCAGAATCTTCTGCAGCATTTGAAAGAAAAGATAATGTTATTCCTAAAAGAGCCAATAATGAAATCAAGACACAAATCGACAATCTGTCAAAGTGGGTATTTTCAAACATTAAGTAAAGTTCTCCGACATCAATAGATAAAGTTTATTTTTGATTGAATTGTAGCCAAATCAAGAAAATCCCTTCTGTTTCTATCTTTGATTTAACTTTGTGATAATGAAAAATTCAGTTACACTCTCTGTTAGCTGATACCCCCATAGAAAAGTGAAGACTATTGGATAGTTGACAGTTAAAATCTGGTAATTAATTCCTATGCTGTTATTGTATGGTATCCAGTGGCTCCATCTGGAAACGGTTTGTTGAATTCAGCTGTCTGTGTTTGCCCTGTCTTGTCGGTTGCTCTGACAATTATATTGTAATGTTCCTTACCTATCGGGGTAAAACCAGCAGTCCATAGAACCCATGTGTATTGAGATAAAGGGTCTTTGATAATAGCAGATTTCCAAGTTGCACCACCATCAGTGCTTACCTCAATTTTTGAAATTCCACGATCACCTCCGAATGCTATCCCTGCAATTGGGGCTTTTTGTCCAGGTACAATTTTTGGCATCTCATCTAATCTCCTAAATCTATCCCTTGCTTCTGCATCTCCAGGAATAAGTATAGTTGAAGTAGTATGTACATCCGCATTGTTAGTCCAACCATTTCTTTGCCAATAGCCCTGATATACATTGTCAACAACCTCTATCTCTGTTATCCATTTAGGGTTCATCATACCATACAATCCCGGTACAATAGCCCTAACAGGAAACCCATGTTTTGCAGTTAAAGGAGCCAGGTTCATTTCATATGCCAATATGGTTCCTTCCATAAGTCCTTTTTCTAATGGGATACCAACATCGTAACCATCAGAGCATCTGAATGCTATGTATTTTGATCCTGGCTTGACTTTAGCTTTTTCGAGGATTTGCTTAAGCTTTACTCCTTTCCACAACGCAGTACTTATCAAATCACCTCCAATCTTATTGCTCACGCATTGTAAGGTAGCATACTGTTCTACAGCAGGCATAGCCTTCAGTTCATCATAATTAATTGTAAATGGGTTATTGACCAAACCCTTTACGTTAAGGTTCCATGTTTTTTCATCGACCGCTGGAACTATGGGGTTTATATCAATTCTATAGAAGAGGTAAGTAGGAGTCACTTCGGAGGCAAGAAGTGGGGCTAACATAGGATCTTCAAATCCAACTGGTCTTGATTTTGGCTGTAATTGTGAAGACGATGCGAGTTCCTGTTCTTCTTGTCCTTGACTTTGTTCTGAAAACAAGCGATTTAATCCGAAATATAAAATCGGAAAAGCTACTGCTGAAACTGTAATAAATTGAAGAAAGTCCCTTCTACTAACGTTCCTCCGTTGAATGTTAGGAGGCGACTGATAAGCATTGACATCAGTAACCTTTTTTACTGGTTTACTGATCCTGAAGAAGGAAGCGAACACAAACCCAAATACAATTTGAGGTATGGCTAACGAGATTGCTAGGATTGGAACTGAGATTGCTCCAGTAGGGGATCTCAACTGGATTGTTGTTACTAGCGCAACAGATATGATAAGTAAGATGATGTATGCAACTAACGAAGATAGTAATGCCTTCCTTACATAGCCGCTCTTTTTTGATTTGATGTGAATTTTATCTATGATAATTCCAAACAGACCGTATAAGATGAAATTAATTATAATGGCGGCTGTAAAAGCAGAATATTTTGCAAGAGGTCCAAAGTTCTCGACTGCTTGTGACTCGAACTCTCCTGGGGTGAGTGAAAATAAAGTCTGCGACGCAAGCTCAGGAAGAAATGGCCCTCCAGCAAGTGATCTGATTAGCAGTGAAATTCCAATAGCTA
>DATDLD010000061.1:0-3365 GCA_036519475.1 Candidatus Nitrosopolaris sp.
TTCTAGCTCGGTACGTAATTGATCCTTTATCTGTTTGTAAAGCTTGATTCGAGCTTGTAATCCTTGCATTTCTATATCCTTAGTTTCTGATGATGACACTCTAATATACCATAACCAAGTAGATGTAATAACAGGATCTGATTCGCATTTTTCTATCCATTATACTGAGTAACGCAAGAACTCTAATCAAAGGCGATAATATTCAATACAGCTGCATTAACTTGCAACACAAAAATATGCTTTCCAATATCGAGAACTGTTACTTGACGCTGCAGAAACAGTGTAAGGGTATTTTGGATTCCGATGGGTGCACTTTTAGGAAATCTGAGAATAAAGGGGAAGAAAAAGAAGAAAGGGTGAGACGAATTGAGAGAAGAAAGAAGAAAAGATATCGATCTGAAGTTCCTGCAGCTCCTCAATAAATCTTGCTTCGATTCATATACCTTAGCGCAACCTTTATGCGATGACAATCGTTCTCTATATCAAACTTTCAATTTCAAGCTTTTCGCTGTCGCATCGACTAGCGGAATGTATTTAGTGATATCGGGTTTCTCTTGCGAAGAACCAAATAATGGACTGCTAACTAAAAGCGCCAATCTATAAGTTCTGTCTGTTGTCTTGTATTCGTATATCTTGGACTGTCCTATTCCTTTGACATTGAATTCTTTAGATGGTGCAGCGGCAGATAAGTTAATGCCCAGATCTGCAGAAGCAGATGAGAAGGGACATTCTATAGTAGATGCATGAAAACTCTTACCGTCAATTATAGAAGTTGAGTTTGCAGCCAATTCTTTACAATCTTTGGAAATCGAAAACTCAGGGAGCCCTAGTTTGCTGATTGCTGAATTGTTGAGAACTTGCAATAGCATAAGTGGTTGTATAGAAGCAGAAGCAGGATTTGGTCCACCACCCCCAAACAAGTCACCTACATCTCCGCTCTGGTTTCCAGGACGCACAGATGCGATAAGACCAATTCCAGTAGGTATTTGACGTCCATGCCATCCCTCAGGAAATACAATATCTTCTATTCCAAATGCCGGGTTAGAGTAGTGTCCGCTGACATCTTTTTGTAATGACTCTAAGAATCCTTTAGGGAACGTAAATTTGCTAATATTTTCGTTCTGCGCATATATATTAACATTAACCGGCAGTATCGTTGTTGTGAGCATAGATATGACCACGAGTAAACCAGATAAGTAGTAGATTCTTTTGTCACTCAATGTAGCTTCTCATGATATTAGTGTTATATATATTAGAGTATCTAGCTCATTGTCCTTCTTCGACTTCCTGTAACCTGGCTGACAAAGCCACATGGTCTGATAAGTGTGCTGTATAAAGAAATTGTAATTCTTTGAATATGACCAATCTTCATTGGTGGGTGGGTAAGGTACTGTTACCGTATGGTACATAATAAGTACACCCATCTGAATCGGAATTCGATTTCACTATTTTATTAAAGCCAGAAAAGTATATTCCATATCCTTAGATCGAATATGATTAAATTTTCACAACCTTACATCCTTTTAGAATGTTACAATTCTAGTAGATTGGAATTTTTAGTGTAGGTTCTGATGTCTTTGCAACCATTAATTCTTCCATGTCATTGCATACATGTAACAGCTGGATTCCTTTCGGCGTTGTCTTAAAGGATCTTTCTCCTTCGATATACTCTAACAGGTCCTTTTCAAGCAACATGATTAGGTATTCTTTCAGTAGATTATAAGACAAATATGTTTTAAACTGAATCTCAGTTGTTCTTACTCTATTACCATTAGCAACCTCCAAAATGGCTGCAATTATTTCAGATCTAGATCTGTGTTGAGTCTTCATTAAGATGCTAAAGTGTAGAGTAGAAAACATCTATTTAATTCTATTTCATGTAGCTTATAGTAATATGTTCTAGAACAATATTTAACAGTAGCAATCTATTTGTAAGCTCCCCTTTTTGGTCTGATTGTGACATTTGCGAAACAGATTGTTGTCGGAGCTATAAATTGGGATATTGTAATATTTTCTGAACAACTTCCTGAACCCGGAGAAGAAGTTAGAATAAAAAAGATCATGGAGGTTCCTGGAGGAAAAGGAGCAAATATTACCATAGCCTCCTCTCGAATACTTGGAGCCAATAATGTAGCAATCCTCGGTGCATTAGGAAGAGATAATATAGCAAAAGAACAGATTCGTATCCTTAAAACCGAAGGTGTTTTGACCGATCTCGTATCCTTTACCAACGATGCTCCTTCAGGTCAGGCTTATGTAGTTGTCGATCCTAATGGGAGAAATTTTATATTAACTTTCAAGCAAGCCAATGACCTGCTTAACGATAAAGTCGTCTCTTCTACAATTACGCGTGAATATATTAATAATTCAGATATAGTGGTAGTAGTGGATCCGCCCTTTTCAGTTGCTGACACAATGTTGTCACTTTCAAAAATTGCCAACAAGATAACTTTATGGGCTCCGGGTCTCTTATCCTCTAGAGGAATTAAAGACCTTCAAGGCGCAATCAAGAATACTGATCACTTGATCCTAAATGAATCGGAATGCATAAACCTAACGGGTATTATTGAACCTGTTCCTGCATGTAAAGCTATTTTAAATAATAATTACACATTGAACCTTAAGGTAATAGTTACAAGGGGAGAAAATGGATGCATATTTGCAAATAGGCAAAAGATTGTATCTATACCAGCGGCTAAAATGATACCAACAACCGGTGAAAATAGCCTCAGAATATTAAACACTGCCGGTGCAGGTGATGCTTTCATAGGAACTTTTGCTGCTATGAAAATTCTCGGAAATGATGATATCGAGTCACTAATTTCTGCTAGCGTGTCTGGAGCAATTAAAGCGACGAGAGAGAATATCCACGAAAGTCCGACACTTAAAGAAATACTTGAGATAAAAAGAGATCTCGAGATAAATCCTACAATTATTTCATAATCTAACTAAGACAAAAATTATCTCTTTATTAATGGTTCCACATATATTCACAGCCTGTAGGAACTATGCGATCCTTCTCAAATCCTACTAGCATGGTCGATTCTTAAGTTGAATCTTTGTAATGCCAAAAAGTGATACATAATCACAGTTAAAACATTCTATTCTGACTTGGCTTAGTTAAGTTTTATCTGTAACAATATGTTACTGTATTTTTATAGGTAAGACGTTCTAATTAATGATGAATACCAAGTGAAAATCAAATGGAAAAAAGGTTAATATCGGTAAGACCCTTTACTGAACGCAAAGGCAAAACAAAATTCTGTGCAACATGTGGTAACGTGGCTACTCAAGAAGCCTTGTTCGAGGTAGGTGGGGGCGTTACTCTAATAGAAAGATACTGCGACCTATGTGCAAAGAAAGTA
>DATDLD010000062.1:0-5766 GCA_036519475.1 Candidatus Nitrosopolaris sp.
TGTTATGTACCAGGGTCCTTTGACATGCCTTTGATAGTTGAAGAGCTGTTGAAGAAGAAGGATGTAGATGCTGCAGTCACCCTTGGCGCAATAATAAAAGGGGAAACACGCCATGACGAAATCATCGCAGACAATGCCGCCAGGCTAATTGCAGATCTTTCGATAAAGCATGGCAAGCCAGTATCTCTTGGAATAAGCGGTCCTGATATGACCCTTGAGCAGGCTAAAGACAGGATTGAGGTCGTGGCTAAGCGCGCAGTTAATGCCGCTGTTAATATGGCGATTAGAATTAAAAAACTAAGGTCAGTCAGGTCAAATTTAGAAATCAGAGAGACTATTGTAGATTGACACTGCAGCTGACAGTATTGAGAATCGAAGGTTACGGAGCTTGGACGTTAACACTTGGGAGTGATAGAGAAGCAGATCTTCAGATGCTTCAAGCACGATTCTACTTTGACACGCAGAGGTTATTCTCAGAAAAGGGCTGTCTTGTATATCTGAATAGATTCGATGAGTATTTCGTTGTAACTAACGGTCTCTCTTCACAAGACCATCTTGATATTATGAAAAAGCTTGGCCAACTATACAATAAACTTCAGATATCTATGGCCATTGGCAAAGGAAACACAGCCTATGAAGCTAATATTGATGCGTATAATGCTCGGAATCTGGGGGCGAGCTGTGTTGATGCAGGTAACGTCGAATCCGTCAACGGACGTATCTTTGGCGAAGCACTAGATTCCTCACCTGGGTCTAATATTAATACAATCAATGTATTTGCGCAGATCTTGCACATAGACATTGATAGTTCAGCAAAGCTAAGCTCCAGATTCTCGCCATTTGAGATAACTCTTTTGCTAAGCAAGATATATCTAAAACTTTCAGAATATTTTTTGAAGAAGAAGTCTTTGACATTCTTTATTGGAGGAGACAATTTCATGGTTTTGTCTAATGGGCTGAGGAAAGATGACTCGAAAAGAATAATTACGAAGGTTTCAAATTGCTTTGAAATTAACATGAATTGTGGAATAGGAATTGGCAGAACAGGTAGAAAGGCAGCCGAGGCTGCCACAAAAGCACTTGACACCATTAGAGATTTACGATCGTTAGGAAAGGTTCAGCCTGTTTACGAAATAAGATGCCTATAATCATAAAGAACGGCAGCCTTCTGTTAGGTAAGAGCTTAAGATTTGTTAATAATGGCTTCATTGAGATTGGGAAAAATGGAATTATAACAAATGTTGGAAGACGCAACTATAATGCAGGGCATGACAATAAAGATAAGACGTATGAATTAATCGACGCAGAAGGATTTATGATACTGCCTGGCTTTATCAACGCCCATACTCATATAGGTGACTCGATAGGCAAAGACATAGCTGTGGAGTCAGGATTGGACAAACGCGTCCATCCTGTGTTAGGAGTAAAACGAAACATCTTGCACAAGAGTAAACCGGATCATCTCAAGACGTTTATGAGAAATTCCGCTTTGTCTATGATGAAAAGGGGAATAATTGCTTTTGCAGATTTTAGAGAAGACGGAATAGTGGGCATTAGATTATTAAAGGAAGCCTTGTCTGGGCTTCCTATCAAATGTATCATACTCGGAAGAGTTGAATATTATCTAAAGCCAAAGGATGAAAGTACAGGAGGAGTACTACTTGGAGGAAAAAAGAAAACCCGAAAGAGGACTAACACGAGGCTCCCCTTGCATGTACTGAAAATGCTCTCCACAATCTTGAAAACATCTGACGGCATTGGACTAAGCGGTGCTAATGAAAACACCGATGAATCGCTTCTCCAGTATAGAGAACTTCTGGGAAAAAAAAGGTTATCGGAAAATAAGAAGAAAAAATTGTTATTGGCTATCCATGCGGCTGAATCAGAGGATACTGTGCAATTCTCAAAATTACTTACAGGCAGGACAGAGGTCAGTAGAATTATGCAATATTTAAGACCTGATATTCTTGTGCATATGACATATCCGACTGATGAGGACATTTCTATTGTACGGAATAGTAATGTGGGCATTGTATTATGTCCTAGGGCTAACGGTATTCTTGGCTCCGGCATTCCTAGGGTCTCAAGAATGATAAAAACGGGATGCATTATAGGGCTAGGGACAGATAATGTCATGCTCAATTCTCCAGATATGTTCAAGGAAATGGATTATCTTTGGAAAGTATCGCGGGCGACTGAGACTCGGTTCATTACAGCCACAGAGATACTAAAGATGTCGACAGTATACCCGGCTCAAATTCTAAACTTGAATTCAGGAACTATAGATATTGGTAAATCTGCAGATCTCCTATTTATTGACAAACACCACGTTGACCTATATCCAATGCACGATCCACATGCTTCGATAGTCCAAAGAGCAGGCCAAGAGACAATTAGGGCAGTCATGATAAATGGCGAATTTGTAAGCGGAGATGGTATCTAGTTGCATGTGATCATAAATGCCGCAATGACACTTGACGGCAAAATTGCGACGGTAATCGGGGATTCCAAGATGTCTTCGATGCAGGATCTGGTTCGCGTACATAATTTGCGGGCTTCCGTTGACGCTATTATTGTAGGAATTTCTACTGTACTAGCAGACAATCCAAGGCTTACTGCAAGATTCGTCAAAGTTAAGCAAAAAAAACATCCTTCAAGGATAATAGTAGATAGTACTGCAAGGATACCTTTAGACTCAAGAATTTTACGATCTGCTTCTAGAATTGAAACTATAGTAGTTGTGACAAAAAGAGCCGATCCTGATAAAATCCTTAAAATTAAAAAGAGTGGTGCGTCAGTACTTATCGCCGGGCTTAGGAGAGTCGACTTAAAAGAAACTTTTGTATTTTTGGAAAAGGCTGGATATAAAAAGATCCTGCTCGAAGGCGGTGGCTCATTGAATTGGTCCCTTCTCCGGATTGGTGTCATCGATGAGTTGATTATAACTATTTCACCTAGAATAGTGGGAGGAGTAAGGGCTACTACACTAGTAGAAGGAAAAGGGTTTGAAAGAATTTCAGAAGGAATTAAATTGGAACTAGTAAAAGTAGCCAAGCAAGAAAACGGTGAAGTCGTCTTATCATATAAGCTTTAAAGAGAGTGAGCCATCCTGGTGGATACTCGTTATAACCCAACAAATGGCACAAAATGTTCGGCTGCTCCTAATCAATAGCTCTTCTCGTCCTAGCTAATACCCACCTATCCACTAGTTAACATCGGTCGAACGGATGTCAGATGATAGTTGAGGTTCTTGGAATAATGGCCGGTAGTCTGAGCGTTGGCTCTCCATTTGTTGTGGATTTCTGAATACTTTATATATCCACTCCTTTCCTTTCTTGGTTCTCTCAATCTTGCCCTTATCAGAATATCTCGACAAATAAGTAGATATTATGCTCAGTTGAAGTGTTTCACCATACTCGTCTCGATAGTATCGTAAAACATCCGAAGAAGTGAACGAGCTGAATTGAAATTTCTTTTCAATTATTCCCCATATCTTGGCTCCCATTGAGGATGAGTAATCCTTGTGCTGTTCTTTGTTATCGTATCTGCCTTGGCCGTCGTTGTGGCCTTTGACATCAAGAAGTTCCATCAATTCGAAAACTTTCATTACCTTATTTTTTGAAATATTACCCTCTAACGAAAGGTTATACTTTCCCCCTTCAGCATCTTCCATTTCTATTTTTATCTTTTTTTTGCCAAAGCTCAAGATAGGCTCTTAACTTAGTGATAGGATAGTAAGTTATAACTTAATATAGCTAGAAACGCTTTTGATGACAAAAAGCTAAGATTTTATGAGCTGGTTGACCAGTTTCTTATTCTCTTGTTTTCAAAGTTAGTTTTAAGTATACTTTCTTGTACTTGAATGCCTTGTCTAAACTAAGACATTTTGCCTACAAATAAAATGCTGAGGAAGCAACTTCCTTCAGAATGCTTCAAAGATCCCTTAATTGTTATGCTGTTCCTCATCTATAGAGGTAATTGCAAGCCTACCATCAAGCATCAAGCCGATTGCAAGTCATCTCCTTCTAACGATGCAGCATCTTGGTTAAGTGCCAGTAACAGGACATAAAAGACAAAATTTGAATATGTCTTTTATCTGAAGAGACGTAGACAGTTATTATACTTTTTGTTATCAGTTTTGGAACTAATGTAAATATTTTGATATATTTGATGTATCAAATAAAATTTTCTTAGAGTGATGAAATTGAGACATTGTTACTCTATCAACCAAAATGTATATATCATAGATTTTATTTGCTGTATATGATTATGAGCGCTATCCTAAGCGTTATTGCAATGGTTGGTACTGGATTCAAAAGTATGATTATGCAAATTGGACCGGCATATGACCCGCTATTCTATGACGTAATGGTCTACATATTCGGAACCATGCTGTTTGCTGTGTTTTTGTTAAGCGTCATTGCCTTCTGGTTGAGAAGGAAGGGTCTTGGTGGTGGTGCTGCGAAAGAAAAATGGACACAGGAACTAGAAAGGTATTTTGAACAGCAACAGATTGGTTTGATACCAGATGAGAAACACCATTGGTAAGTTAGAAATTGGGGTACTAAGTGTACTCCCATAAACTTCTTTTCTTTGCTTCACAAGTTAACGAAGGCTTCTTTGGTAGTTAATTGATAGACCTTATGCCTTGAGATAACTAGATCTTTTTTGACTCGGCTGATATCCTAGTTCCATGATTAGTTCCCTGAATAGTTTGTAGACTGGGCAATTTCATATATATATTTCAGCTAGCGACGATGATCAGTCAGAATTTTTGTGTTCTAAAATTACAGCGTTTTTCTGAGCTTTTTTATAATTGAAGTAATTAGGAGTGATTATTATTCTTGTATTACATATGAAACCCGACTCGCTCCGAATGTCGAACAACTTATAATAGCAAATAACATACTACATGCATTTCTGAATGGGCATGGAGAATGTTCTGGTATTTTCACATGAGCAAGATGTTGACGGTTTATTTTCGGCGGCAATTCTAAAAATTGCGTTTCCTAAATCTCAAATAGTTTTGACAAATTACGGCTTAGAAAAAATGCTACAAGTTAAGGAGAAGGTAACTTCTTTCGTAAACAGTAATGATCCAGGCATATTGATCATGGCAGACATAGGGATTAATGACGCAAGCTATTCCCATCTGTTCAATGCTATGGCTACCTCAAAAGATAGAGGTTGGAAAAATATATGGGTCGATCATCACATTTGGGAAGCTCGTCAAATAAAAGAGATGAGTAGTGTGTGTGAACTGGTGTTGTATAGAGCTGATAGACGATATGAAACCAAGAAGTGCACATCTGAACTTTGTATGGAACGCTTCATTCCGGATAATGTACTCGCAAAAAAACTAGCAGCCATAGCACACAGAACAGACTTTCCTGACTCCGATAGGTTCCCAATCCCTCCTTTGACCGGACTAATATCTTATTATAATGGTTTTCCCAAGCTTTATGAACGGCTGTATTCTGTAATATTGGAGAACGTCATTAGAGGTATCCTTTGGACTGTGGAAATGCAAGATGATATTATAATATCATCGAAATTAATTGAGGAATCACAAGCCCGATCCATTGAAGAGATGAAAGTAGTTGAATTTGGCACCGATGATAAAGTCAATCCATTAAAAGCTGCCATTGCTAAAACAGAGGGATTTGTGAACAGATCTGTTCTTCTTGGAAGAATCATGGACGATTATAATGTAGGGCTCGCTATTGCGTACACCACTGACGGAAAGGTGAGCATTAGAAGGAATAT
>DATDLD010000063.1:0-6882 GCA_036519475.1 Candidatus Nitrosopolaris sp.
ATGGTTCATCAATGATTGAGCAATTCTTCGATGCCCATAGAGATCTTCGTTTATTTCAGATTAGACTAAGGGACAAAGGCCAGGATTATCTGAATTCCCACAAGCCAGACATAATTAGGGTAATTTCAGACTTGGACGTTAAAATACGGAGCAACCCAATATCCGATTCCATAAGGGAAGAAAAAAGTTCTCAAATCAATAAATTACCTGGGAACGACATAACATGAATATAACATAGATGATCAACTGATTCTAGCAAGACTGATTAACTTAATTTTCTTCCAGGCCAATTATGAAACTTTAGTTTTTGCTTTGAGAATTATCAAAGCCGCCACTTTTTTAGCTAGCGCATCTAAAAGTAAAGGTAAATCTAGGATAATATAGAGATAATATATTAATACCCAGTAAAAGAGATTTCAATATGGCAAAAATCTTTTCTGAAGTGAGCGAGAAGGAGATTACCAGAACGATAGCTATGATGTTCAATGAAACGGTTGTAGAGTACAGCGATTCTGACGTAATAATCATAGGAGCAGGGCCTGCAGGATTAATAGCTGGGAGAGAATTAGCAAAAATGGCTGTGAAAACACTCATTATTGAGCAGAATAACTATATCGGGGGTGGATACTGGGTAGGAGGTTATATGATGAACCCAGTGACAGTTCGGTCGCCAGCCCATAAGGTTTGGGACGAACTCGGAGTACCTTATCGCAAGATACGTGAAGGCCTATATGCAACATGGGGTCCCCATGCATGCTCAAAATTAATTGCTGCGGCATGCGATGCAGGTGTCAGATTTTTGCAGTTGACTAAATTTGATGACCTGGTTTTTAAAAACAAACGAGTAGGCGGAGTGGTAGTCAATTGGATGCCAGTCTCAGCACTACCAAGGAATATTACATGCGTAGACCCAATTGCGTTGGAGAGCAAAGTTGTAATTGATGCATCTGGTCATGATTCCGTGGCTGTCAAGCGATTAAGGGACCGAGGGTACGTAGAGTGGAAGGGTATGGATCCAATGTGGGTAGACGGAAGCGAAGATGCAGTAGTTAATTATACAGACGAAATATATCCAGGATTGATAGCAACAGGTATGTCAGTTACAGAAACACACGGTTTACCTAGAATGGGACCTACATTCGGTTCTATGTTATTGTCAGGTAAAAAAGCTGCAGAGATCGCACTAAGAAAGCTAAAGGAAATGCCGAACCCTCCAAAACTGAAGGTGAGATAAGCACTCCTTACAATTTCATTAACAAATCCTTCCTAGGTCAGTCCCGTCAGTACACTCTCTAGGCCCGAGTACGTCTTTCATATTTAATTTGTATTATTCTGATCTAATTTTGTAAGGTCCACGATTCAAAAGTGACCCTCGATTCGATGGTAAAAAAAGAGCAGATCGGTTATGAGCCCACAGGTACGTAGTTACATATCAATTTGTTTTTCCCTTTGACTTTCTGCTTTTTGAGATGTGGATAACTATCAAAAAAAACGATTGATGTGATGTTTAGACTATGACTATTCTAGACATTTCATGAGTCAGGAATCATCTGAAAACAGGAATATAACGTAAGTTCTTCGCCGACAACAAAAAAATTGTACTACTGAAGGCATCCACAAAGTACATCATTTTATATCATTGATATTCGAGCACAGGGCTAATAGACAAGCTACTATTTGGTCCCCGGTCCCTGATGGTTTGACTCGAAATCTATCTCTTGTACCAAATTACACATTAGAAGAGTTTCCTTAATTCAATTCCTTATCCTTTTCGATAAACGTAGTAGTATAGCTTTCCGAACAAATTATTAACAGGTATTTACTTTTTCATATTGCATTCTTATATGTCTAAAATGACTGAAAGAGAGGAACTACTCCCTTCAGATCAACCAGAGGTTCACGATGTAATTATCATCGGATCCGGTCCTGCAGGATATACTGCTGGGATATACACATCGCGTGCTAAACTTCAAACACTACTAATAACGGGTAGCCTACCAGGTGGCCAGTTGATGACAACCAGTGAAGTAGAGAACTATCCTGGCTTTCCCAATGGTATCTTTGGACCAGAACTAATGATGAATATGCGACAGCAGGCAGACAGGTTCGGCTCAGTTATCATTGATGACGAAGTCATTCAAGTCAATTTTAAGCGCAATCCCTTCGAAGTGATGACACAGACTAATAACTATCTAGCTAACTCTGTTATCGTTTGCACCGGAGCCACACCACGTAAACTGGGAATTCAAGCAGAACAGGGCTTTGCTGGAAGAGGAGTATCTTATTGTGCAACTTGTGATGGACCGTTCTTTAAAGGAGAGGATATAGTGGTTGTTGGGGGTGGAGATACCGCTATAGAAGAGGCATCATTCCTCACCAAATTTGGCAGGTCAGTTAAAATAGTTCATAGACGGGAGTCATTACGTGCAAGCAAAATTTTACAAGAGCAAGCATTTGAAAACCCCAAAATCGAATTTCTATGGAACAATGTCGTAGCTGATATTAAAGGTGATAAAAAAGTCGGATCCATCGTTGTAAGGGATATCAACAATGGAAAAGAACAACGTCTGTCAGCAGGTGGACTATTTGTTGCAATTGGGCACGAGCCAAATACCGCTATTTTCAAGGGCCAGCTAGCGTTGGATGATAAAGGGTATATTGTCTTAGAAGACCACACTCGAACTAGTGTGGAAGGAGTATTTGCAGCAGGCGATGTACATGACTATCGATACAGGCAAGCAATCACTGCGGCCGGCTTTGGCTGCATGGCTGCTTTGGATGTAGAAAAATGGTTGGCTGACAGAAAGCATTAAGAAAAGTTGTCCAATGTATCTTGGGTCTGGTATTAATTTAGTGCATAAGCCGGTGTCGAAAGATTCCGTGCTTTTTGTAAAAGGGTTTCGTATTCTTCGTTAGTAAAAACTTTTTGTTGGTCATAAAGGCTCTTAAATTTCCGACCATCATCGGCAAATATCCCCACTAGAATCCCCTCCTTTATCTTCTGGGCTATTTTGAGCATGGAGCTCATAACTGATCCGGATGAAGGACCGACAAGCAGACCTTCTTTCAGTGCTAATTCCTTGACCATTCTAAAGGAATCTTCGTTGGTTGCAGTCATCCACTCATCAACAACTGTTTGGCGACGTAGAAATAAATCTGGCATTGAAGATTCTTCAAAGTTCCTCAATCCCTGGAGCAGATGATTCTTTTGGGCTTGAATAGCAACTACTTTGATATTCTTATTCTTTTCTTTCAGAAAAGTTGCTATTCCAGTAATGGTACCTCCGGTACCACATCCTGTAAGAAAGTGCGTGATATTGCCGTTAGTTTGCTTCCAGATTTCAGGGCCAGTACTTTCATAATGAGCCAAGAAATTAGCGTCGTTTTCATATTGATTTGGCATATAGTAAATGTCCGGCCTAGGCTTTGAGATGGCCTTGGCAAGTGCAATGCTTTGATCAGTTCCATAACCAACTCTCGGACACAAATCATCAGAAGTTTCATGAAGAACAGCTCCCAAGTTTTTTAGAATCTCTTTTGTTTCTGTGCTAACTTTTTCAGGGATAACAATTTCAACTCTATATCCCAATGCCCTAGCGATCCCAGTTAACGCAATGCCTGTATTCCCAGACGTAGGCTCGATAATTATGCTCTTGTCTTTATGCAGAATACCTTTTCTCTCAGCGTCCTTGACCATCCAGTATGCAGCCCTATCTTTGACAGAGCCAAAAGGGTTATACCACTCCAGCTTTGCGTACATCTTAATAGCCGGTGTAGAAAAGGAATTTAACTCAACTAGTGGAGTGTTTCCAATCCGTTGGGTTACGTCTGGTCTTGCCACTGTCGTCATAATTATTTAGCCTTTTTTATTACAAATTCAAGATCACTTTGAGATTTATTAATAGATAGTAGTTCGTGTCCATTCCTATTAACCCATCTCGATATGTCCTCTTCTGAGTCTGGGTCGTCAGAAATGATTCTTACGGTATCTCCAATCCCTAATCTTGCAATTTCAACCTTGGTCCGAAAAACAGGTTCAGGACAGAAGAGCCCTCGGACATCGATAGTCTTGGTCGGACCGCCATTACTTGCAGCACTCATAAAGTAACAGCATAAAATGACATTATCATTATATTAAATGTTTAGTAAGTTGTTCTCAATCGATTATTGGTTACCTGAAAAGATCCTTTTCTTTTGATCTTAGGAGCTTGGAAACTGACGAAATTTCAGTACATAGATATCTATATCCTCTAACTATTGCTACAGGAATTCCTTCTGATTTACCCATAACTAGCTCGGCAGCTGAAGCAATTTCATCTACAACAGCAATTTCCGTAACCTTTAGCTCCCTACCGTACATATCTCGCATTCCAATATAGCTCTTTAAAGGATCCAAACCTGCTATGCCAATAGCTACATTGGTTTGTCCCTCCCTAAAGGGTCTTCCGAACGTATCAGTGATGATCACTGCAACGTCTTTTCCGGCATTCCTTTTGAAGTATCCTCTCAGTTTTCTAGCAGAAAGGTCGGGATCCTTTGGTAATGCAGTCGCAGAATTACCTCCTTCTTGGATGTTGCTTTGATCTATTCCTGCATTAGCACAAATGAACCCATGCTTGGTTTCTACTATTATAACACCATCTGATAGCTTTATCAGAGCTTTGGATTCTCTCAATATAAGCTCCATAACTCTAGGATCTTTGCTGTTCCTCTTAGCCAGTTTGAGGGATAATTCAGAGGGGACTATGGAGTCAAGATTTATTGTCTGGCCTTCTGCTTTGGAAACAACTTTCTGAGCTACGACTACAATATCCCGGTCATTTAGCGTCTCACCCACATCTCTTATTGATTCTAAAACTATTTTGCTCAGTTTATCTCCTTGGGTAATTTTTTTATCAATGCGAATTGGTATAATCTCAATTTTCTGGTACACTAATGCAGCTAGTATAGAGTAATGGTATAAAAAATATTATTCAATAGCGTAAATTCGCAAGCACCGCCTTGCCAAACTTCTTCTCAAGTAAGTTAAGTAATAGAGATAAATCGTGTATTTCTATCACAGCATCAGCCCTTTCCTTAACCTTGTCTACGGGGCAGAATCCAACCGTATAGGCTGCCAAATCAAACAATTTGAGATCGTTGGCCCCGTCCACTACCACAACGGTCTCTTCCTTCCTTATACCCCATGATCTTAAGGTCGGTAAGACCGCTGCTGCTTTGTCTGATGTCACTTTAAGGTTGACACTATCTAGTTTTCCATCTTTGAAAATTAATTCATTTGAAAATATCTCATCGAGTCCAAGTTCATGCTTTAGCCTTTCAGTTATTATGGTAAATCCGCCTGAAACAGCAATCATCTTCCAAGAAGCCTTTTTCAAGGCTGAACACAGTTCTTTTGCACCCGGCATTAATTCTAAACTTCTTCCAAGTTCTGTGGCCTCCTTAAAACCAATGCCTCTCAGAGCAGCGACCCGTTTTTTAAGACCCTCTTCCCAGTCTATTTCGCCTCTGATTCCCTGTTTTGTGATGTCCCATATTTCTCTCTCCTTCTCTGGCCCCTTCATCTGGGCTAAAACCGGAAGGTATTCAGCGTTTAGAAGAACACCTTCGACGTCGAAAATAATTAGCATTTTAATGTGCTTAGAACACAATTTTATCTACAGTATATTAAATTTGTCGGCGGATAGACTGTTGCAACCGAGTTGCTCGATAGTAGAAAAAAATCTAACCCGGTGGACATTTACGCTATCATAATGTAAGCCCGAGATGATTTTAGTTGGCTATCACATTACAGCATAATCGCATTCAATTCTTCTAGCAGTTGAATTCATCCCCGGCCATTATTCCCTTAAAGATTTTCCTGCAAAAAACAATCTCGGAAAAGCCTTATAGGACTATTGTGTAGTTTCTTGACAGATGAGTGAAGTTACCGATACCAAGTTTGTAGTACCAATAAAGCAAGTAGATAAACAGCTAAAACTGACCGATAATGCCAAAACAGAATTGCAAAGCATAGGTATGATGGATGACAAAGGCAAATTGAAACTGAAAGGAGTAAGCCCGAAGATGCTAAAGCGGATGAAGCTAGAATCAGTTGACTGCCCAGTTCTCAAAGCTGAGGTTGGATTTATTCAATGCTATGTTTGCAAAAACTTTCATAGCAGAATAACTGGCCAAGTCTACTGCAAAGGTGACCCTTTGTAAAATGAATGGCCAAACTTCATAAACCTAAGTGAGACAGCTGTAGAGATTGAGCACGAAAAGGGAGACCGGGATAACTGTAAAAAAAAATGAAAATTTTAGTGAATGGTATGGCCAGGCTATTTTAAAAAGTGGGTTGGTTGACTACGCCCCAGTAAAGGGCTTCATAGTTCTTCGCCCTTATGGGTACGCCCTTTGGGAGTCCATTAAATGCAAACTAGATGCAAGCTTTAAAGAAACAGGACATCAAAATGCCTTTTTACCAACCTTGATTCCGGAAAGCCTTTTGGCGAGGGAGGAACATCACTTTTCCGGGTTTACTCCAGAAGTATTCTGGGTTACGAAGGCTGGTGACAATCAGTTATCTGAGCGACTCGCCCTACGTCCTACTTCGGAAACTCTAGCTTATTCTCTATTTTCGAAATGGATCGCTAGCTACAGGGACTTGCCGCTTAAGATCAACTTCTGGAATACAGCCGTAAGAGCAGAAATTAAGGCCACTAAACCGTTCATCAGAAATTCAGAATTCTTATGGCAAGAAGGACATACCGTTCATAGTAACGAAAAGGAAGCGGAGGAAGAGGTTATGCTGATACTTGAAATCTATCAAAAAATGATTGAGGATCACCTGGCAATTCCCACTATTAGAGGTTTAAAAAGCAACAAAGAGAAATTTGTTGG
>DATDLD010000064.1:0-3628 GCA_036519475.1 Candidatus Nitrosopolaris sp.
GCCTTTAAGGAATGGGTGTTAAACAAGTAGATGACTGAACAAAAACAGCAAACTACATCGGCGATATCAGATGAGTTAGAATCATTTCTACGTGCCTTCAAAGACAGGGATGGAAATTACAAGTATTTTGACAGAATAAACAATATGATGGCATCAAATTCCACATTTGTTGTAGTGGATTATATCGATTTAGATACAAATAAACCAGAACTTACAAAATTAATTACTGATACACCTGATGATATGTTTGAGGCCTTTAACAAGGCTGTATATTCGATATTAAGAGAGATTCATTATGATTATGCTCAAGAAATTAAAGACAAGATAAAAGTAAGAATTGCAAACTACTCGGTTCAAAAGGGTCTTAGAGAGATAAATGCAGACGTAATTAACAAGTTGATAAGTGTTCCCGGCATGGTGGTCAGAACTTCCGAGATTAAACCACTTGCTAAAAAAATAGCATATGCCTGTCTAAATTGTAATACACTAAACGAGGCTCTACTTAAAGGTCTAACACTAAAGAAACCTACAAGTTGTACAAACTGTAATGCAAAAGAACTTGAAATGGACCCAGAAAATAGTTCTTTTACAGATTTTCAACTTGTCAGACTTCAGGAACTGCCAGAAGATTTACCTGCAGGTCAACTTCCACACTATGTAGAAGTTACTGTTATGGATGATCTTGTAGATCGTTGCAGACCTGGAGATAGGGTTTTATTGACCGGAATAGTCAGAATAGAACAAGAACAATGGATACAAGTACGGACGAGTGTTTTTAGATTACGCATGGAAGGTAACAATATAGAATATCTTGGTGGACTTGTTGGAAATAAAGATGGGAGAACTGTTGACCGAGTATCTATAAGTAGCGAAGATGAAAAACAGATCATAGCTATTGCTAGTACGCCGGACGCCTATGACAAACTGATTGCATCATTTGCACCTCATATTTATGGACATGAAATAATTAAAGAATCTATCCTTTTACTAATTGTAGGATCAGTAACAAAAAAATTAGCTGATGGTTCAAATCGTAGAGGAGATATCAATATTTTTCTTGTTGGAGATCCGGGAACCGCCAAATCAGAAATGCTCAAATTTGCTGCTAAAATAGCACCTAGAGGACTCTATACATCTGGGAGAGGTACTACTGCCGCTGGTTTAACAGCAGCTGTAATTCGTGATAAATCTGGTATAATGATGTTGGAGGCTGGCGCAGTAGTTTTAGGTGATCAAGGTGTTGTATGCATCGATGAATTTGATAAAATCAAATCAGAAGACAGATCCGCACTACATGAAGTTATGGAACAACAAACTTGTTCTGTGGCAAAAGGGGGAATAGTGGCCACACTAAATGCTAGAACATCAATACTATCTGCAGCTAATCCTAAATATGGTAAATATGATCCATTTAGAAATATAACAGAGAATGTAGAACCACTTCCTATACCGTTACTAACCAGATTTGATATCATTCACGTGATTAGAGATACTGCTGAAGTTGAAAAAGACAGTCGCATTGCAAATCACATACTTGAAATCCATAGAGACATAGAACATGCAGCGCAACCCGCTATAGAAATAGATCTATTCCGTAAATATCTAGCATATGCCAAGCAAGTAGAACCGAAACTAACAACGGAAGCAATTGATATTTTAAGAGATTATTACATGAAGATGAGAAATGTTGATTCTGAAGGGATGATAGCAGCAACTCCTCGTCAACTGGAGGGTCTGGTGCGCCTAGCTACTGCTAGAGCTAGATTGTTATTAAAAGACAGTGTAGATCATGAAGATGCTGAGAGAGCGAAATTTCTCATTTCACAAATGTTGGAAACTGTAGGTATAGATGTTAATACGGGAAAAGTGGATCTGGGAGTTCTTCATGGAAAACCACTTAGCGAAACCTCAAAATTAAAAACATTCACAGATGTCTTTAACGGTTTATCCGGAGAAGACAAGAATGATGTTGAAGAAAAGAATTTCATTTATGAACTTGTGAAAACTGGCAAGTTCACAGAAGATGAAGGCAAAGAATTCATAAGAAAAGCAATGCAGAATGGACAAATATATGAGAGAAGAGCTGGCTTTTACGCAAAAGCATGAGTTAAGAAAGGTTTCTATAATCATAATTATTACCATGCCTTATGGCAGGCGGCTGGTTATCTTGGGTCCGTGCAAATGACGCTGAAATAATGACGGTACTGGAAAATCAAGCAAATAATCTTGTCAAGGCGGCATCAGTTCTGGCCGAGTCAATTAGTGATTATGGGACACTGAAAGAAAAAAACTCTATACTAAAAAATCTCGAACATGAAGGTGACCTGTTTACCCATAAATTATTTACGATTATTGACAAGACATTTGTGACACCTCTGGACAAAGAAGATATTTCAGAATTAACAAGTACTATTGATCAAGTGCTTGATGCTACATATGGCACTTCTGATAGGCTGATACTCTTCAAAATTAAGAAGCCATCTAGCCATATGCAGGAGCTCGCTAACCTACTGTTGACCGCTTGCCAAGAAATTTACAAAGCGGTTACTGAATTACGCAAGGGAACGCGGGAGAATTTGATACAACATTCCAATGCTGTTAGCAAATGTGAACATGAGGCAGATAACGTCTATCGTTTTGCAATTGCTGATCTATTTGAAACACATGATGCGATAGAAATCATAAAATCGAAGGAAGTTTATGAAACGCTCGAGAATGCGCTTGACAGATCCAGAGATGTTGCTGATGTTATTGAAGATATTGCCTTAAAATATCGTTGAGAAATCAATTTGCAGAGCGTTGAGATCGGAGTATATGCGGCAATTTCAGCAGCGCTTTTTTTCGATTTTGTGAACGGTTTTCATGATTCCGCAAACTCCATCGCTACTGTGGTTGGTACTAGAGTCCTTAGACCACTATATGCAGTATGTATTGCAGCCCTTGCCAATTTTGCTGGACCATTTATATTCGGTACCGCAGTAGCGGCGACGGTTGGAAAGGGGATAATACAACCTTCATTTTCGACGGTCGAAGTAATATTTGCAGGCCTAATTGGTGCTATAATATGGGATCTGATAACTTGGTATTTTGGCTTGCCATCCTCAAGTAGTCATGCACTAATAGGGGGCCTTATCGGATCTGCGTTGCTAGCAGGAGGAACATCAGCCTTAGTTTTTTCAGGGATAGAAAAGACCCTTACGTTTATAGTGGTATCGCCCGGGATGGGTTTCGCTTGTGCGTTTGGAATTGGAATAATTGTCATGTATGTTTTCAGGAATCAGACCGCTTCTCGTGTCAATAAGATTTTTGGTCGCCTTCAAATTTGTTCTTCAGTCTTCTTCTCTCTTACCCATGGGGCTAACGATGGTCAAAAAACAATGGGAATAATCACAGCCTTACTTATTGCCGGAGGATTACTGGATTCTCAATCATTTATAGTACCTGTAGAAGTCATATTGGCTTCTGCTTTCGCTATTGCATTGGGAACATTTTTTGGAGGTTGGAGAATAGTTAAAACAATGGCCTTCAGGTTAACGAATCTACGCCCTTATCAAGGCTTTTGTGCTGAAACAGCAGGCGGGGTCATACTGACGTCTATGGCTTGGCTGGGTATTCCAGTTAGTACCAC
>DATDLD010000065.1:0-3337 GCA_036519475.1 Candidatus Nitrosopolaris sp.
TGGTTGAAAAATTTTTTAAGACTTTTACTACAAAGGAGATTTGCGATACTTCAAAAGATACAGAGGTGATAGTGGCATTATCCGTAGAAAGCAGAGAAAAAGTAGATCAAATGATAAACAAAGCTATCGAATCTGGAGGCAAGGAATCTAGAGAACCGCAAGACCACGGATGGATGTATGGACGTAGTTTTGAGGACATTAATAAACATCTTTGGGAAATAATATACATGGACGAAAGTGCAGTAAAAAATGATGAAAAACATTCATGACAATTATTTTACGAATATGAGATATAAAGAATACGATGGTCTTGATACAGAACTTCTGCAAAGCAAATCCCTGGATTATAACTGTAGTTATTTTCAACTTTTATATCTGATTGTCTCTATTAGATGAGTTAAAGGAAGATAATAGCGCAATAAGAGAAGAAAGAGCATTGGTAATAGATGCGGTAAAACCAAGAGACTGTCCTGTTGCATGATTAGTTATCTTGCTATACTAGTCTTATCTTTAGCCAAAGAATGCTATCTATGAAACTTGAACTATTAACAAATGCAACAGTAGTGGATGATGCTATAGGTTTGTATCAGGAAAGTCTAAGCCTAAGATAGGCATACAAGAAGAAGAAAATGAAAGACAGCAAGAATTATTAACGAACATAGTTTTCTGGGTTATAAATTAAGATATCTTCTTAATAATGTTGTCTGCAAATTGTTCTAATTCTTCAAGTTCTCTAGATGGCTCTAGATCAACTATGAGATACTGAATACCAACTTCTTCAAGTACTTCTATCTGGTTTAGTACGTCTTCTGACGTTCCATATATCGCAAATTCTCTAATTTGTTCCTCGGGCATTCCTTTAGTAACCTGTTGGACTCTCTTCTTTGCCGTTTCCTCCTCGTCATCAATCACTATAATACCAAGTTTAGTTTTCAGAATTGAATCATAGTCTCTACCTACAGTCTTGCAATGTTCATTTAAAATATTCAGTTTTCTTTTTACTGTTTCAGTAGATCCAAATAGATTGCACGCATCAGCATACTTTGCTACAATCTTTAGAGTGTGGCGTTCTCCACTTCCACCTACCATAATAGGTGGTGAAGGTCTCTGTATTGGTTTAGGATTACAATATGCATTGCTAATCTGGTAATATTTGCCATTAAATGTGGCAGCAGGCTCATCAGTCCACATCTTTCGTATAATTTGGATAGTCTCTTCTAATCTTAATAATCTCTCCTTAGCTGAAGGAAAAGGTATACCATACGCTAAGGATTCTTCCTGATTCCAAGCTGCTCCTATCCCCATAAACAATCTTCCTTTACTTAGAACATCGAATGTTGCGCCGATCTTTGCTAAAACAGATGGATGTCTATAGATAATGCCTGTCATGAGTGTTCCCAATTTTATTTTTGAGGTTATTCCAGCTAGAACTGACAGGGTTGTCCAACTTTCAAGCATAGGTTCTTCTTTTTTCCCTACTATTGGAATCTGATGGAAATGATCCATCACCCAGAACGAATCAAAGCCTGCGTTTTCCGCTTTTGCAACAAGATTCTTTAAGGAATCAACCATCTGGGAAGTATCATGGCCATTATAATCGAAACTAAAGTTGGGGTGCTGTAAACCAAACTGCATATCATGGCTTAAAAGAAACATCATAATAAACCTCTTGATCTGTTCTACTTCAGATAAGAAAGACGAGTCTAGGTCTTCTATGAAATTGCCGCCGCCGCAGGTATCTATAACAAAAATAATAAAAAGCCTTCTTACATGCAAATACACTTCTTGATATGTGGATCATGCTTTTGGTGTGCATCATGTTTGAATTTACCTATATCAATAGCTAAGTGTCCAGTATCCAACAGCAATAGAAGACTAGATATGTTGGATGCTGCATAAGTTGAACTTGATTCAACAATTTGGTCTGAGTTTATCTTATCATTATCTTTATGATCGTTTCCTATTCAACAGTTTTAATGCTTGAAGTAGCAGGAAACATTCAACAACCTCCAATTGTTGTTAAAATAGAATCTAATTTTACATCAACGACATGTATTTACGACAAATCCTGTGTTACAAAGGTTTGCATAAATAATGAACTATGCCATATTATCACGTCTAACTCAACAAACACAGCTAATAATTCAATGAGAAAGAAAATTATATCTCCGCCTTTTCCTCAAGCAAACATTTGATAAAGAAGTAATCCTCCCCCTCTCGGCAACTTACATTATTCTTATAGGTAATATACGGTAACAATACCGTCCCATAGGAGAAGTCTGCTCAGCTTATGCAATACTTTTGTTCAAGATGCGGAATATTATTAAAGGAACTAAGAGGTTCGTCTCAGAATCTTTTTGTATCTATAGAAGAAGAGTGTCCAAAATATGGCTCATCACTCTCAAAGTCTATGAGGAGAAAATGGAAATTCAGATCGGATCAGGCACAACTACAAGAGCAGCAACAGAATACTAATGTTTGTATCCCTACTACTATAGGATCATACGGTGGCAAGTCGCTACTACAACAAGAACAACTGCAACCAATACTACCGCAGTTATTACAAACTGCATATGATTTTATTGGATTTGCTCCTCTAGATATCAAAAAAATAGATTCTTGCCTAAATTGTCTTACAGTTGGCGAAAGCCTATGTATTTTTGGGGAACAAGAACATGCAAACATGCTACTTACTAGACTATATGTGCGTGCTTTAATGTCAAGACGAGAAGGTGGATTTGATTCTCCTCATGTGATATTAATAGATGCAGGAAATAATTCAGATGTTTATCAGTGTATAAACTTCGCAAGGCAATATGGACTGAATATTAAGAATATTTTACAAAGAATAATAGTAAGTAGAGCATTTACAATATACCAGTTAGCGAACTTAATCATTTATGAATTAGCTGAAGTAATCAAGAAATATGATACCAAAATTATAATTGTATCTGAATTACTGGATATGTTCACAAAGGATCCTAATATTGATAGTAGAGAAGCGAGATTCCTTCTAAAAGAGATCGTATATTCACTTAGAAAAATGATGAGAATGAGCAATATCTTAATTGTAGTGTCTATTAATACTAGTCATAATACTACTTCTAATCGTAACCATCATCAACAATCAATATACTCCAAAATCCTTCTTCCAAAGTTTGACAAACGTATTGAAACTTCTACTTCTAAAGTTGACCCATTGCTATTAGACGTCACTATTAGTAATAATAACAAAAACAGCATATACGGCAGATCTAAACCTAATAGACTTCGACTTCACGAAAAAGAATTGAGAATAATTAGTCGTTGACGCCACAATAACAATGATGATATTACA
>DATDLD010000066.1:0-14434 GCA_036519475.1 Candidatus Nitrosopolaris sp.
AGTACAATTCCAGAACCAACCCCTATCTCTAATGCGGATTTGCCATGATATTTGCTAGCACACTCTGCTAGAAGAAAACTATCGTCAGAAGGTAAATACAATTTGTATTATTTTGACGGTATACAACTTATAAAAATAAAACGAATTGTAACAACCACATGCTTAGATCCCCACCACCAAACAAAAAGTCTACTAAAAATTAGAAGTCGAATTGAGTGAAAAATACCAATGTATACACACGATATTTTCGATATTAGGTGGGTTCAAGTTAGTTTAGCCAACAATTAAGGTAAGGGGTGTTTCATCTATTTGGTCATAATGACTCAGCCAGTTTTATCAAGTCATGCGTCTCTAATTCATCTATTCTGACGTTGTCGAAATCAAATTTAACACCGAATTTTCTTGCAGCTGTTGATGCTTTTTTATTTCTCTGAGAAAATATAAATTCCAAATTTCCAATAGTTCGTTTAGTTATAGCCGTATTTTTACGATATAATCGTATAACTTCAGATTCAACACTAGGTTCTGGATCGAACGATTTTTCATGAACAACAAATAGCTTCTGCAAAATGAAACAATGCTGAGTTATAACAGTGATTGCACGATAGTTCTCTTTTCCAGGAATAGCTTGCAATTTATCTGCGAAATCTTTTTGTACCATAATTATAGCCCTCTGGAATTTCTGTAACGCTAGCCACTGCAAGGCTTCTTTGCTTTTAGAATATGGAAGATTTGAAATGAATACATCAAAATTCAGAGGGATTGATTTGAATACATCTGCATTCACTAGTCTCAGGTTCGGGAAAGAAAACAACTTTGGCTTTGCTTTTTCAAAAATTTGGCTATCAATTTCAAATGAAATTACTGATTTACCATACTTACAGAGCTCATTCGTTAAAATTCCGTTTCCAGTACCAGCCTCGCAAACATTTTCGTCTTTAGTAATCCTAGAAGCATTGATGATTCGCAGAAGGACATCACGATCAACAAGCATATGCTGTCCAAGGCTTCTTCTCTTGGAAATTCTCATTTTCTAACAAACAAATTCATTCTTGCTTCGCCTGATATCTCATCAACGATCCTTTTTGAGATTAATTTTGCAGGATCTCTTAGCCCTACCCTATTCTGAATATCTGCAAAAGATTCAAACTTTCTTATGTCTCGTTCTTTTATCATTGTCATCATATAGGTCTTTCCAATACCGGGAATCAATTCGAGGGCATGAACTCTAGGTGTTAGTGGTTGTGCCATATTAACATAATCGATGAACCTTTTCTCATTAGCCACTACTATTTTCCATACAATGCTTGGAAGTTCATTTTTTGCAGATTGGGATATCTCGTTATATTCTAGTCTTCCTAAGACGCTCATTACCTTGTCTCTGCCTTCCCTGCCAATATAGACTCGTTCTCCTACTTCGAAATTCATATTCTGTACTCCAAGCAACTCAAGTAGTGTTAGTCGCTCTTCCCCTAATGATTGTATGATAATACCTTCTCTTCCTCTTACTGTGGTTGACTTGCCTCTCTGAGTGAAATCCAAAACATAAGCATATTCCTCATATTTTCTTTGAGCCTGCGGAGAAATCCCAGAGCTTGACTCTAGGGTTCTGCTGCTACCGGTACCAGGCAGCGATGTTGACAATCTAAGCCTTCCAGTATAAGATATTACATACTTTTATTTAACTTTCGGTGTTCGTTTTCAGTATACTTAGTATTTTTTCAAGATTATCTGTAAGAATGAGTTTTTTCCATCCAAATGTAAACGCTCTTAATTCTTCTAAAGACTTGGGCATTACATTTACAACTTCTACGGCTTCCTCCTCTTTCAATTCACATTTTTCAATTAGCTGTTTTACCATTTTCTGAGCTTTCCTTGAATCTGTCTTTGCAAATTTTCCGACATAATCAAATGTCCATCTTTGAATCTGATCCATTTCATCTGGCTTAACTACTTCTAATATTTCTTTTACTTGTGGTAATGTAATAATTTCTTTCTTGATAATATCCGTCATTTTATCAACCTTGTATACTTGTTAATGGCTTGATGTGATTAAGCCTAGTCTGTAATGTTTTTTGTTTTTTACCTATCATTACCGATACCTTTAATGTTCTTCTACCTACCTCTCTAACTACTCCTACCTTACCTTGGAACCTTCTGTGAGGTGTAGTATCGTGTTCTCTAGGGTCAATATCCACTATAACATTCTCACCAATTTTGTAATTGATAAGCAAGTATGATAAACCCCTAACTACATTATCTTTTGTCAGTAAAGATCTACTTTTTCTTCTCCTCCCATGTGAACTAGGCATGACTGAAATCACTACTGGGAAGCCTTAATTTAACATTATCTACTTGTAGATTTGCGGCTGGTTAGTTTGGATCTTTAACCCCCTCTTCGGATAATGTAAACAGTACTTCGCCTTCTGGATGATAGGGGCTATCGACCATTCGAGCAATTCGATTTTTGCCTGAACGTTTAAGATATACTCTATAGGTACTAGTATGTGCTACGACATGTCCTCCAGTTGCTCGAAACGGATCACCAAATATTGTGTCTGGAGAGGATTGAATCTGGTTAGTCGCCACAACTGCCACAGCATATGTTTCCGAAATTCTGACCAGCATGTGCATTAACTTGTTAAGTTTTTGTTGCCGTTCTGAAAGTGTAGCCCTTCCAAGGAATTCTGCTCTATAATGTGCTACAGCAGAATCTACTATTAGTAATTTCACATTGTTAGCATCAATAAAATATCCGCTCTCTTCTATTATTAACTCTTGATGGGCACTATTATATGCTTTAGCTACTATGATATTTTCTAGTGTAGTGTATGGATCTAGATTCCTTGCTTTAGATATCGAAACAATTCTTTCGGGTCTGAACGTATTTTCCGTATCGATATAAAGTGCTTTGCCATTTAGTCCACCTTCAGATTTCGCTCTCTGTACCATTACACATAATGTGTGACATATCTGAGTTTTTCCTGTGCTAAACTCCCCATATAATTCGGTGACTGCCTTTGTTTCAATGCCAGTACCTCCAAAAAGGTTATCCAAATTTTTTGATCCAGTAGAAATCCGATCTTCCCTCTTCCTTTTGTCATACAGGGCAGTTGCTGTAATAAAGCTCTTATCCAGAATCCCTCTATCTTCAAGTATAATTCTTGCTTTGTTGCAAAGAAATATGGATTTCTCATTTTCCATTCCAGTAGCCTCGGTAATGTCTATTGGACCTCTTGTCACTAGATCTTTAATCGATTTGAATCCAGCTTCTTCCAAACGCTTTCTTGTGGCTGGTCCGATTTCTTCTATAGCATCAAGATCCAATGTAATCCTAGACTGGTTATCCTCTTCCAAGGTTTATTTATAAAATAATTTGGCTATTAATTAGTCTTGAGTCGATATCTTCGATGAAATAAAACAAAAGATCTAATCCATCCAACTATATAATTTCTGCTATCATATGATGTTAAAAGCTCAGTTTGTTATCAGCATTTTGATGGTTATTTGTGCAACAAATAAATAAAGAAAATGATTTCTTTTCTATGATCCGTTTATTGGTGCTATAATTGATAGTTGACCTTAACCTTAACCATAAGCATGTTATAGTTATCGGGGGCGGTACTGAAGGTGTAAGAAAAGTCCGGGGACTACTGAATCAGAATTGTAAAATAACTGTTATCAGCAATAGATTAAATCATTATCTCAGACACGCTAAAGAGCAAGGTCAAATCGATATCGTAAAGGCAAAGGTAAAGGATACCAGCATACTTGATGAATATAAACATTCCTATTTGATTCTAGCTTGCACTAGCGATAAAAGCTTAAATCGCAATCTCATCGAGAAAGGTCGTTCCATGGGATCGTTTGTTTATGCCGCTGATGATCCCTTAAATAGCGATTTTTCTTATGCCTCAACTATAAATATTGAAGGAGTGATACAGGTTGCAGTATCTACCTTTGGCAAAAGCCCAATCATGGCACGCAAAGTAAGGATTAAGGCAGAGCGTATTTTACGAAGAGTAATTAAAAAATCAGATATTGAAAATGCTAAGTTACAGGAATTCGCACGCACTGTTGCAAAACCAAAGATATATACACTCAAAGATCGAAAGAAATTTCTATATTCTTTAATCCACGATGAGCATATCCAGAACCTTATTATGGAGGATAAGATTGAAGACGCTAAAACCGCAACACTAGAGCTATTACATCGGTGGGAGAAAAAAGATAACAAATGACATTATCTACCATAATGCAATCATTGCAGATAGTCAACGCAAAAGTGACTTATAGAAGTGCCCCTATCCATTTGCTCGAAAAATTCACATTCAAAGATGCTCAAAGTGCACATAAGCTACTGTTAGAAAAAGCTGGATTAAAAGAATGCATCATCCTACAGACATGTAATAGGGTTGAAGTTTTTGCAGCTGCTAAGAATCTTGATGAACAAAGACTGCTGGAGGCGTGGTCCTCAGTAATTGGTTTGCCCACTGGGGAGTTCGCGAAGACTGTAGAAATTAGCAGGGGAAAAGATGTAGTTCTTCATCTATTGAAATTAGCTTCAGGGCTTGATTCTTTGGTTATAGGAGAAGATCAGGTTTTAGGACAGATAAGACGTGCCTTTGATTTCTGTCGTAATAATCACTACGCAGGTTCGCATCTTTCAGTTATATTCGATAAGGCAGTTAAGGTTGGAAGTAAAGTCAGAGCGACCACGGGTATAAACAAAGGAAGTACTTCCGTTGGATCAATGGCAGTAAACTTGACAGAACGGTACTTTAATGACCTAAAAAATAGAAACATTATACTGATTGGTTCTGGCGAGAGTGCAAGTTTGATTGCAAAAGCGTTAAAACAACGAGATGTTAATTTTATGGTCACAAGCAGAACATTCGATAGAGCAAAGTCATTTGCTGATAGAGTAGCAGGTAGGCCAATTCCATTCGAAAATGCTATTGCGATGTTACCTGAGATTGATTTGATTTTTGTTTCTACTACCGCACCCTATTATCTACTTACATACGATAGAATTCAAGTAGCGATGAGAAACAGGTCTGAAGGGATGATGATCCTCGATCTTTCGAATCCTAGGACTGTTGAAGAATCAGTTGCAGCAATAAAAAAAGTTAAGTTGATAAACATGGATCAAATAGCAGAAATCGTGGAAAAGAACATACGTTCTCGCAAGAATGAGATCCAATCAGCTGAAAAGATAATTGATATAGAAATGAAATCAGTAGATAGTATACTCAAAAGAAAAAAGGTTGACCCTGTGGTGGTTTCAGTCTTTAAAAGTGTAGATGCCATCAGAGAGCGTGAATTTAAGAAAGCACTTACCATTCTTGGAAACAAATTAGGATCTGAAGAATCTAGAATTATAGAACAGCTGTCATATGCCATAGTAGAGGGGATTATATCAACTCCAATGAATAACCTTAAAACAGAGATAGAAATTGGTGATGAAGATGAAGAGAAGATTATGAATGTCGTGGCCAGACTATTTAAGTATAAAGAACATTAGTCGCTACCCAGGCGCTGGTTTTCCAGCAGTCAGGTTAAGGCGTTTAAGAAAGAATGCAGCTATTCGTGACCTTCTGCAAGAGACTCGCCTCTCTGTAAAGGATTTAATTTATCCGATTTTCATTCAAGAGGGAATAACAAAACCTAAAACGATTGAATCGATGCCTGAGATCAAAAGAATACCTATATCTAAAACGATTGAAGAAGTCCAAGCAATTTCAGATCTTGGTATTAATTCAGTTATTCTATTTGGTATTCCTGCTTATAAGGATCGCACGGCGAGATCTGCATTTGATGATAAAGGGGGCGTGCAACAATCCATCGAATTGATACGTAAACACTTCTCTGATAAAATTGTCATCATAACAGATGTGTGTCTATGTCAATATACAATACATGGTCATTGCGGTATTGTAATAAATAAAAAGGTAGATAATGATAGTACTACTAGCACATTAGCAAAAGTTGCTATTAGCCATGCAAAAGCAGGTGCAGACATCGTTGCCCCATCTGCTATGATGGACGGTCAAGTGATGGCTATTCGTCAAGCCCTAGACAATGCTGGATTTACAGATATTCTAATTATCAGTTACTCTGCAAAACATGCATCACCCTTGTATGCTCCATTCAGAGATGCAGCTCTCTCTAGTCCTCAGTTTGAAGACAGGAGAACATATCAAATGCCGTATACAAATACAAGAGAGGCAATTCGTGAAATAGAAATGGATATTAGTGAAGGTACTGACATTATTCTGATCAAACCAGCTATTCCATACCTTGATCTAATTTATCAAGTAAGAAAACATACCAATATGCCTATCTGTGCATTCAGCGTTTCTGGAGAATATGCCCTGATTAAAGCAGCGGCTATAGAAGGTTGGATCGATGAAAGAGAAGTCATGACAGAATTTCTTACATCAATTAAGAGAGCAGGTGCGGATATGTTAATCACATACTATGCAAAGAAAATGGCTGGACTTCTTAATGAATGATCCCATACGATACAATTATAACGTTTTGTGAGTGCACAGCTATTGCTAGATGGCTGGTAAGTCGGAGTCGTTGTTCAAGAGAGCAACAAAAGTAATTCCCTCAGGTGTTAATAGCCCGATTCGCTTTTATGAGCCCTATCCGTTCTTTGCAGTTTCAGGCAAAGGTAGCAAGATTGTGACTGTCGATCATAAAACATATATCGATTACTGTATGGGATACGGAGCCCTTCTGCTAGGTCATGCCTTCCCTTCTGTAATTGAGACTGTAAGATGTCAACTTGACGATGGAAATCTGTTTTGTGTCCCAACCGAACAAGAAATAAAACTGGCAGAATTGTTCTCCCAGATCGTTCCATGTGCAGAAATGACTAGGCTAGTGAATACAGGCCTAGAGGCAACAATGCACGCAATTAGATTAGCTCGCGCGTTTACAAAGAAAAAAAAAATCATAAAATTTGAAGGGTGTTACCACGGTTCTCACGATTACGTGCTTGTCAAACGAGGCCTAGGTACAGAAGGAATACCAATATCTGAAGGCATAGTTGAAGAAGTTGCGTCTCAAACGCTGGTTGTCACTTATAATAACTACCTAGAATTAGAACAGTTAGTTAGAAAAACAGATGATGTGGCTTGTATTATAATAGAACCCGTTGCATCAAACATGGGACTAGTAGTACCTGAGAAGGAATATCTGAACGAGATCAGAAAGATCACGCAGCAGTTGGATATTATACTAATATTTGATGAGGTTGTTACTGGATTTCGACTCGCTCTTGGAGGTGCGAGTGAATTCTTTGGTATTAAACCTGATTTGGCCACGTTCGCAAAAGCTATGGGAAATGGATTTCCAATAGGAGCAATAACAGGGAAGAAAGAAATTATGCAGCAATTTGCACCTTGCGGTAGAGTATATCAAGCAAGTACCTATGCTGGAAATCCATTCTCTGTTTCAGCAGCTATTGCAACAATTAAGATACTCACTGAAGCAAAAAATGAGATCTACCCGAAGATTGCAAGAACGTGCGATAGCATAGTTAACGGCATAAAGGATGAGTTGGAAAAATCAAAATTAAATTATGTTATAAATACGATAGGTTCTATGTACCAGCTATTTTTTACTTCAGAAAAAGTAAAGGATTCTAAGAGCGCAATGAGGTCTAATGCAGTGGCATTCAGAAAGCTTTATGACAAATTATTAGAATGTGGAGTTTTCATTCCTCCGTCACAACTAGAGACTTGCTTTATTTCTTACTCCCATACTGAAGATGATATTGACAAGACGGTAGAGTCATATAGTTATGCCTTAGGCAAGGTTAAAGAATATTATGGTTAAGTTAAGGGTGGGTACAAGAGGTAGTAACCTTGCCGTTGCTCAGACCCAAATCGTGTTAGATATGTTGATAAAAAAAAATCCTCATATCGATTTTGAAGTTGCTGCGATAAGTACAAAAGGTGATGTAGATAAGAGGCCCTTGTTTACAATGGATCAGAAAGGCATCTTTGAGAGAGATGTTAACGAAGCTGCAATTAAAGGTGAAGTTGATTTTACTGTTCATAGCTTGAAAGATATCCCTTCGGATCTTTCAAATGAATTAATCATTGCATGCATTCCAAGGAGGGCTCGTCCAAATGATGCTTTGGTCAATAAGAAAAAATTAAAGTTGAGTGAGCTGCGTGCAGGCTCTGTAATAGGGACCAGTAGCCTCAGGCGAGCTATTCAAATAATGAGGAAACGTCCTGACTTGACTGTCAAGGCAATCCGTGGAAATGTAGAGACAAGAGTCAATAAATCAATTACAGGAGAATATGATGCCATTATTCTTGCAGAAGCTGGTCTCACGAGACTTGGAATGAAAGATACTATAGCAGAAAGATTTAATATAAAAGACTTTGTACCGGCTCCAGGCCAAGGGGCGATTGCAATTGTATGTAGACGGGCTAATCAAGGATTAATTAAAATATTAAAGGGTATTGAAGATTACCGATCAAAAGCCGAGATTGATGCAGAACGTGCTCTTTTGACAAAAATCGAAGCAGGCTGCAGATTTCCTGTAGGTGCAGTTGCGATTATGGACAGTAATTTATTTAAGATAAGATTGTATGCTAGCGTTTTTTCTGCGGATGGTAAAGTAGCCATTAACTTGAAAGACACAGGAAATATTAAAAATGCAGCTAAACTTGGCATCAAGGTAGGAACAGTGCTTTTAAACAAAGGTGCCCCAAAACTAGCCGAAGGCTGGAGAGAAGCTATAGAAGAATGGAATAAGAAGCTATGAGAAGTGGTATAGTCTTCATTTGCGGCGCCGGCCCAGGCGATCCCAAATTGATGTCTGTAAGAGCTATGGAACTGCTTAAAAGCTGCAATCTTGTGCTGTACGATAGGCTGGTCAGCAAAGAAATTATCGATCAGATTTCTATCAAATCAGAGAAGATCGATGTTGGAAGCGGGATTGGGGAATTGTCTACACGCCAAGATAATATAAATAAATTAATGGTTAAATATGCCAAACGAGGGAAGAGAGTTTTGCGGCTAAAGGGTGGGGACCCCTTTATCTTTGGACGGGGAGCCGAAGAAGCCGAATATCTAGATAAACACAATGTCAAATTTGAAATAATCCCTGGAATCACGTCTGCATTGGGATCTGCTGCATACGCTGGAATTCCTTTGACACATAGACGATTTGCATCTTCCGTCATTGTAGTAACAGGTCATGAGGATCCAAAAAAAAAGAACCTATGGTAAGATGGAAGGAATTGGCCAAAGCCGCAGATACAATAGTCATCTTAATGGGTATGAGCCAACTAGAGCAGATTTTATATAAGTTGATAGATGCAGGACTACGTAAAGATACAAAGATAGCTGTTATTGAAAATGCGACTACTAAAGAACAACGAATAGTTAAGGGAAACTTAAATAATATAATGAATAGAGTGATAAAGGCAAAATTGAAATCACCTGCGGTTATCATAATTGGTAAAGTCGTCTCTTTGCAGAAAAAACTTGATTGGTTCAATAAGTGATCTCTTGTCTAAGAGTTTGGAAAGCAAAATTCTCGCAATAACAAGGAATTTTGTCCATGCTCAAGATTTTTCAGACCTTGTAAAATTAGAGGGTGGCAGGACAATTGCGTTGCCCACAATTGAAATAGTTCCCAAGGACCCAAATGTTGTTCAAGAATTTCTTAATACGGTAAATGAAAAAATGCACGACTACTGTGCTTTTATGAGCTCGCAGGCTGTGAATGTGTTATTTGATCATGCAAGTAGAATGAATACAACCGAACAGGTTATTTCTACCTTGAATTCTAGAACTGTTGTTGCAGTAGGACCAAAAACTAAACAGACCCTAATAGAAAGAGGAGTGGATGTACAAATAGTTCCACAGACATACTCGTCTAAGGGATTGGTAGAGCTCTTTGCTAAAGGTAATATTGTAAAGAATAAAAGTATTATTATTCCTAGGAGTGAGATATCAAATGAATTCATTGTAAAGGCTCTATCGGATCTAGGAATGACTGTCGATGAATTATTTCTCTATTCCGTGCGAACTTCCAAACCAAATTCCAGCTGGAATAGCTTTGCTCTGTTACTCGAGCAACAGAAAATAGATGGTATTATATTCACTAGTGCGTCTGCTGTTCGATCTTTCTTTGAGATAGCTCAGAAAATCTTGCCAAATACTTTCAATCCTTTGAAAGAGGTTCCAGCTATCATAGCTATCGGCCCATTTACTAAGGATGAGCTAAGCAAGAGAGATATCCAATCCTTTGAGTCTAAGGATCACACAATAAAAGGTACTTTCGAGCTTGCAAAGGTTATCTTGGGCCCAAGATAACCCCTATTTTAATGGATACAGAGGTACTTCGAGCATCCTCGGTGTCGATAAATGATACTTTTTGTCTTTTAGAAACTGATTATGATTACTACCTAAACAATCTATTCTGCAACTATAGATCGAAGCTCAAGCTAGCCGATACTGAATTGATATGAAAATATCTTGCAAACAAAACTTTTTACCGTTGCAGCTGCTTACTATAATTTGAAATAGCTAAACAGCGAACCTAGTATTCATTAACTAAAGAATCATCGCAGCTCGTTGGTTATCCCTTGATGTTTTGCACTTGAGAATGATCTGTTAACATGTGAGTAGGATGCAAAGCAGTATTCACGATATCTATTTTATAGGGTATACGACGCATATGAATTTGTGGAAGAGGATAAATCATAGTACAAGCTATACTTTGAATGTCATTGCTTGGTTTAGATCATAACCATTATGGTTTTAAGTCACTACTCTGTTTACGTGAAAGCAAAATGAAGCCCTGATCATAATCTTATGTTATAGAATTTACAATAAATATTAGACCAAAATATATATAAAACATAACGGCGTTATAGATTACGTATGACAACCGAAGAACTTAATATGGATTATAGCAAGTATGACTTTAAGGATTCTACAGAGCTTTACGTTTATCTAAGCAAAAAGGGTCTATCTAGAGGCACCGTTGAAGAAATTAGCAAGCTAAAGGGTGAACCAGACTGGATGCGAGACTTTAGGTTGAGAGCATATGATGTTTTCTTGAGCAAGCCAATGCCCAGTTGGGGCGGCGATTTATCAAAGATTGATTTTCAAAATATTTACTATTATGCAAAAGCATCTGAAAAGCAAGGTAAGACCTGGGACGATGTTCCGGCATCTGTAAGAAATACATTTGAAAAGCTTGGAATTCCTGAAGCTGAGAGAAAGTTCTTGGCTGGTGTGGGGGCTCAGTACGAGTCTGAGGTAGTGTATCACAATTTGAGAGAGGATCTCCAAAAACAAGGTGTAATATTTATCGATACAGATGCGGCCGTGAAAGAGCAGCCAGAAATTATGAAAAAGCATTTCGGAAAGGTTATTCCCCCAGAAGACAACAAGTTTGCAGCATTGAATAGTGCTGTTTGGTCTGGTGGTTCCTTTATTTATGTTCCGCCTAATGTAAAAGTAGACCTTCCATTACAGGCATATTTCAGAATCAACGCTGAAAATATAGGTCAGTTCGAAAGAACCCTGATCATCGCAGATGAGGGCTCTGAAGTCCATTATATCGAAGGATGTACAGCACCTGTCTATACTACAGAGTCACTGCATTCTGCAGTTGTTGAGTTAATTGCAAAGAAAGGTGCAAAGATTAGGTATACTACGATTCAGAACTGGAGCAAGGACGTATATAATTTAGTAACTAAGAGAGCGTATGCGTATGAGAATGCTACAGTTGAGTGGATTGATGGAAACCTTGGCAGTAGATTAACCATGAAGTATCCAGGTGTATACATGCTTGGAAAAAACGCTCATGCTGAAGTAATATCAGTTGCGTTTGCAGGTTCTGGTCAACACCAAGACGCAGGTGCAAAAGCAGTACACTTGGCTCCAAACACAACCTCCAGAATTACAAGTAAATCAGTCAGCAAGGACGCTGGCAGAACAACATACAGGGGCCTGCTTCATGTTGCAAAGGGTGCCACGGGTGTAAGATCTAATGTAAGATGTGATGCATTGCTTTTAGATGAAAATTCAAGAACTGATACATACCCATATGTGGAGGTAAATGAAGAGGATGCAACGATCTCGCATGAAGCATCAGTTGGAAAGATTGGAGAGGATCAGATATTTTATCTGATGAGCAGAGGGTTTTCAGAATCTGATGCATTATCGTTGATCGTTGGCGGATTTATGGAGCCCTTCACCAAAGAATTACCTATGGAATATGCAGTTGAGCTAAATAGACTTGTAAAGCTCGAAATGGAAGGATCAGTAGGTTAAAGGTAGAGACTTTTTTTTTCTCTTAATTGATGGCAGATAAAATTGGTACTTTTATCTTCGATTAACAGAGAAAATATAGAAGCATTAACGAAGGAAAATGAAGAGCCTCTTTGGCTTAATGAGATGAGAGAGAAAGCATTTTCTAATTATGTCTCTCTGCCAGCTGAAGTGTCGCCTCTTTATACGAAGTATTCGAATGTCAGTCGTCATTCACCAGAACATATCCACATTCCAGACCGTGCTATAATTTCTGAGCCATACGAAGACCTCAAAGATAGCATTAAGGAATTAGAGCATGGAAACAGTATCTTACGAATTGGTTCTACAATAAATAGAATGTTCATCTCTGACAGTCTTTTGAAACAGGGAGTTATTATTTTAGATCTTAAAGAAGCAATAAGGAAATACGAAGATCTTATAAAAAAACAATTGACTACAAATCAGCTTGACTACGGTGAAGACAAATTCTTAGCCTTAGAAGCTGCTGCTTTTGGTTCTGGTCTTTTTGTGTATATCCCTAAAAATGTCATAATCGACGAACCAATCAGAATTGTTAATTCATTGGCAGATGACGGTAATTCTTCAATAACACGAAACATAATTGTTGCTGATGTAGGCTCAAAATCAACTCTTGTTCAAGAGATATATGCTCCGCCAGCAACAAGTAAAAAAGAAGTACAACAAGCATACTTTGAGTTGGTAGAATGCCATGTTAGTCCAAATGCTCATCTAGAAATGGTAACATTGCAAGCAATGAGCGGCGATACCGCTAACTTTTCAAACAGAAAAGCATTCATAGAGAGGGATGGTAAAATGTCTTGGTATCTTGGTATGTTTGGTACTCAGTTATCAAGATACAAGATCGACAGTATTATGAAAGGCCCAGGGTCTTCTGCCGAAGATGTGGAGATCATCTTTGGAAACGGAAACCAATCATTTGATGTTACATCTAATCTTCTTCACTTTGGTCATAGTACAAGGGGGCGTGTATTAGTGAAATCTGTTATGAAAGATACCTCTAAATCGTTATTCAAAGGGATGATCAAAATTGGAAAGGAGGCAAAAGCAGCGGAATCATACCTAGCTGGTCATGCTATTCTACTTGATAAAGGTGCGAAATCTGATGCGATACCAGGTCTTGAAATTGAAACTAATGAGGTAAAGGCTACGCATTCTGCATCAGTGGCACAAATCGATGAAATGCAGATCTTTTATTTGATGTCCAGGGGTTTGAGTAGAGAAGGTGCAAAGCGAGAGATAGTAAACGGATTTCTAGAACCCTTATCAAGGAAGATGGGTCCTACTATTAGAGCGTGGATTAATTATCTAATTGAAAACAAATGGTCTGGGAAGCCACTAATGCTAAGAACAGACGAGGCAATGGAACAAATTTTAGAAGTAGAAAAGTCTCGATACAGAGAAACGCAGGACATTTTTGAAAAACACTACAAGTACAGGTAAGTATAGCTATAATATGTCAGAATGGATAAGGGTTTGTGACGCGCGGTCCTTGAAGAATGCTGATTTGTTGGATTTTGATTTGAATGACAAAAAGATCTTGATAGCCAAGGTCGGAAATAGAATCTATGCAACGGATAGAATTTGTACCCATGCTTACGCGGATTTATCAACAGGATTCTTGAACGAAGAGGAAAAAACAATTACTTGTCCGTTACATATGTCTGCCTTTAAATTAGAAGATGGCACCCCACAAAACCTTCCAGCAGAACAACCACTAAAATCTTATCAAACGAAAATACAGCAAGATTGGCTGTACGTGTTAAACGAATGAGCCGAGTGTTCGATTTAATCAATTGTTCTTTTTACTTTCCTCTATCATGGCGAAAACACTGAAACATCGTTGGCTTATCATCTGTGCTTATCATCAATGATAGTCCTTTTATGGTCCCATAATTAAGATGAAACATGACTATTAAACAAAAACGGTCTATATAAAATGAACATTTTTTGTAAATCCTCTATAATATTCCCGATAAACCTCAACGTCAACTTAATATAAAAGATATCCACCTTATTCATTGACTAATATGGCACAAATGCCAGCACTAATTCCAAAAGAAGTTGAAATACAAAGGCTGAAGAAGATCTACAT
>DATDLD010000067.1:0-4197 GCA_036519475.1 Candidatus Nitrosopolaris sp.
ATCATTCTGTTATTCCATTCCCTAATTCTTCAACGAATGCAATATCTGATAACGGTTTTCTTTCTCTTGGTGTAAATGCTTTCTTTCTTATTGTATCAGGTAATACGTGGTGTGTGTCTTGATATCCTATCGCGATCATAACACCTACTTCATAATCTTCAGGTATATTGAAGACTTCTCTGGCCTTCTGCACATCAAAGCCACCCATTTCATGCATAATGAGTCCCTGACTAAACGCTTCAAGAAACATATTCTCATTTGCAGCTCCTAAATCGTGAAAATAAAGCCTATTAGGGATTCTATTATCGGAATACGTTTTTTTAGTTATTGCGCAAATCAGAATTGGAGCTCTCTTAGCATAATCATTTATCTCTTTTAAAACCGATTGTGCTTTTTTCAAGTTTTCAATGTTATCATTTGTAAAAATAATATAGCGCCATGGCTGTTCGTTACGTGAAGACGGAGCCCATCTAGCAGCTTCTAAAATGGATAGTAACTTTGATTTCTCCACAGACCTTGTGGAAAATGCTCTTGCACTCCATCTTCTTGATATTAACTCGTTTATAGGGAAATCTGTCTTTGCAGATTTCGTTATTATTTCATTGTCAGGTTTCGCCATAGATGATCTAACATAATATTTCTTATTATTATAACAATGGGTAGAGTTTTTAGATAAAACAATGTTTAGAGGTGAATGACTACAGACGCAATTCCTTGCACCTTTAACATTGTTTCTGAGTGCTCATGTCTTCACTATGATCATAGTCGAATGATCTACCAACTACTTTTTCTTTTGTCGTTGTTGTCCTAGTCGCTTTTCTTCCTTTCTCAATTGATATTCATTAATACCATTATTAATAAAATCTGATTCACTTTACATTCGATAGTAAAATGGGGTAATTTTGTCGACTTAACTAACATTCATTAAGCTATCGTGATTTTTTCTTTTTGCATGTTCACTTTTTCCTAGGATGATCTTTATAACATTCTATTTACGATAACTCAGTCATGTTCGAAAAGATAAACTTGGCTGTTTACTCAGTCCTTGGATTTGCTATTACCTATCTTGCACTTGAAGCAGCATGGCACTTTAGAGTATGTACGCTTGATAACAAAACAATAATAGTCAGCGGATCGATATGAGATGAAGAAAAGATAATTGACATGGAATCCAACCCCGACAGGTAAAGATGAATTAGCGGTTCTACTTAAAGGACTAAAATACGGAGCGTTATCTGGCTTTATTGCAACATGGTCGATATCGTCAGCTATTGCTGTAGCTGAACTTGCATTAGGCCTGAAAATAGGAACATTTTATTCCATTATGGGCATTAGTGTTGGGTTACCTAATGCCATATCTGCAGCTTACCTGGGTTTTGGCCTTCATTTACTAACTGGGACAGTTTTAGGCGCTGTTCTTGGCGCAATTGGAATTAGATGGAAAAGAATTCGCATGTTCAGTCCATACAAGAGCTCATTGGTTGGTATAGGAGCAGGCATTGTGATATGGTTAGTCTTATTTCTGCCTATAACCGTACTGTTAATACAACCATCCATTCAGCGCATAGTTGTGATTCTCGCAGTAGCATCACAACAGCCGGTATTATCCGATTACATTAACCGCTCTGTAACAAACATCACCCTGATGGCAATTGTATTTCATATGATATGGGGAGCAATATTTGGTTTTATGATGAGTTCTTTGCTTAGAATTAGAGACTTTAGGATAAAGCAACACTATGTAGATATTATTAATATCGACCCAAAGATTAGGCTAGTTACAATATGTGATACAGACGGAAATATAATGTATTCTCGACACCGTCAAGGTGTCAAGAATTTACTCACCAGCGAGGAAAGCAAAAAATCACTAGAGCTTGCCATGAATTCATGGAAAGCACGCAGCGAACTTTGGCATAAAATAGGAAAAGGGAAGTACGTATTGGCAGAGTATGAAAAGATTAAACGTATTACAATGCCATTTGGAGATAGTCTTCTTCTATATGTAACCACGGAAGTAGAAGCCGATCATTCAAAGATACTCGGCAGAATTCGAAAGTTAGAGTCAGGTCTAAAGTATCAGGATTAGACTGCACAAGTTGACTCTCTTCTTTCTTAGAATCATAATACATCTGTATTAATCTGCACCGTGCAGGCATGCAACGGGCATTTCCTTTTGTGGAATGGGAAACACAGTTAAATAACCACGAATTCGCTCTGCCTCAATAATATACACCTTGCAGTAAATGCGATAGATTAGGTATGTAGTTATGAACGCTATTACGATAGAAAAACAGAAGCCAGGACATGTCATGTCGTGAATTATTGTTTTTAATAATCTCGACTCCCCTGACATGAAATTTCATGTATTAACATGAGGCGCTTCTGTCTGTGTTGAGGAAAGCAGTTAAAATGGAGATCAACTACTAGATGCAATAAGGAACAACTTCAAAAGATGGTCAAAGGATAGCTTGCTGGTGGCGATTCCGCGTATTTTTCCTGTTATAGATCTTCTCAGAGCGTACGTAGAGATAGCTTATACACCACCAATAATAACAAAGTAATGACCGGGACCTATCATGACAATACGATTTATTAACAGGCTTTCTTTACCCTTCCATTCTCCGGCTATCAAACCACTAGTGGAACCTGCCTCTTGCAAAATGTGATATGTCAGAAATAGTTATTATTATATGCTCAGCTGTCTGTACTCTCATCATGACTATATTGGCGATTTAAGTCGTTATTTAGTTGAGAAAATGATTGATCATGATGGCCATGATTCTGAATAGCTGCTCTTTTGCGTGTTGCAAAACCATATCCAAACGATATCGCTATAATTGCAGCTGCCAGAAATGGACCTGTCAATTCTGGCAGTATTTTTGAATTTGTTATTATCCCATAGGATGCTGCTCCGGCAACCATCATAGCGGCGGCACTTAATGCATATGACATATATCTAAAGCCTTTAGTATCAAATATTCTAGAAAATGCCGAACGAAGTACTACGCTATTTAACGTGTCAACTGGTATCATACCAACAGCAAAGAACCCTGCAAGGATGAGCGCGACCTGTACACCAAGTGTTGCAGAGGCTACGGCTGATAGAGTAATTGCAGATATCTGAGTAGCAGTGTCAAATCCTAAACCAAAGACCATACCTGTGACAAGAGCAGAACCAAAAGGACCAAACATGCTCGTTCTAGTCAATATTTTATTCGCTAGTATCGCTGAGCCGGTTTTGCCCCATTTTTTCATAGAATATATATTGACAGCACCGATTGTTCCTAACGCAAGAGCGCCTATAACTCCACCCCAGAATGTAAGAACATCAACTTTTGTTATGCTGCCAATTACATATATGATAAGAATCATCTCAGCTAAGACTGATACCATGTGACCTGCGCTAAATCCACTACCTACCCATCTCGCCTTTTTTGTTGCATTATGCAGTCTTACAAGATTATCGATGGCAGTGATGTGGTCAACATCAAGAGCATGACGAAGCCCCAACAATATCATTGTAGGAATCGAGATGGCGACATATGCCCATATCTCTGTAGCTACCAATCTATTTAATGTCCTCCTCGATAACTAACGTAAGTATTATGATTTTACTGAAAAGTATTACTTAAGCTTTTCATCAACCTATATTACTTTATTTATTATCATTTAGTAGACGTCGGCGTTATCTCTGATAAAAGAAGCAAGAATAAAACGCACTCTCTTCTTAATATCAAATCAATGAAACGAAATGGACCTTTAAGCTCTTAATGCCACGATTTTTAGATAGAGAATTTGCTAGTTCCTTTATTCTCCTTTTGTTACCTTTGAGCATTATAGTCTCTAAGCAATTGTCGCCATCTAAATGCAAGTGAGTAGTAGCATTAATTATATCACTATACTTATGCTGTATTTGGGTCGATATCGTATCTTGATTAAAGATGTGGTTGTTGTATAGCATCATTATAGTCCCAGCTCCATTTTGGGAATCATTCACTTGCCAGTCATGTTCATCTATAAATGAATGTAAAGCAGTTTGAATAGCTTTAGATCGATCAGTGAATCCTGCCTTATTCATTGCTTTACTAAATTGAGTTAGAAGTCCTGGCGGCAGCGACATGCTTATTCTCTCTACGCGCAATTTATTCCGATGCTTGCTCTTTGAAGTCTGCACTTCCATCTTATACATATAAC
>DATDLD010000068.1:0-4538 GCA_036519475.1 Candidatus Nitrosopolaris sp.
AGTAACTAATAAGTTAATATTAGATAGGTAATTATGCATATACAACTGAATATTCTTGTATCCACAGCTAATGAAGTAATTCTGTCATCGTGAGTGCCTCTAGCGATTCTTGAATGTTGTGTGTCCTGATGAGATTCGCACCATTTATCACGGATATTACCTCTGATATTATTGACGGAATTAATCGCTCTTTGGCCTTGAGCCCAAATAAATGCCCAATAAAAGATTTTCTAGATACAGACACACAGATTGGTTTAGAAAATATCTTAAGCTTATCTAGCTTAGAAATTACTTCAATGTCCCTAATATACCAAGGCAAGTCTTCCATTTTTGTAAAGAAGGGACCTTTACCTTCCATTCTAAAGAACCCTATAGAAGGGTCGATAATAATTTTGTCTTCAGAAACTTTTGCTTTCTCCGCTATTACTAGGCTTTCTTTGAGAAGCTTTATTGTGGCCGATATACTACCCAACCTATGAGATGGGAAGCGGTGACTATCTTTGTTATTACGCCTTGATCTTCTATGTGCACAAATAATTACAGGCAAGCCGGAATCTGCTACGATATTGGCCATGTTTCTGTCATATTTTAAGCCTGTTACATCATTAATAGCATCAGCGCCTGATCTTATAGCTTCTTTTGCTACCTCAGACCTTGGGGTATCAGCTGAAATTGGTAACTCACAACTATTCTTTACTACTTCTATCCCATATCGCATCCTTCTTATCTCTTCTTCGGTTGAGACAATGGTTTCAAGGTAAGGCGCAGTAGACATAGCACCAATATCGATGATATCAGCGCCAGTATCTTGCATATTGCTGGCTGTCTCACTAATACTTTGAGCACTAGTTTTAACGGATTCGTTATAAAATGATTCTGGGCTTACATTAATTATTCCCATTATCCTAACTGGAAATGCATCTCCAACACGTACACCGCCAATCAAAGTCAAATCTTCAGATTCAGTATTATATCTATACTTGTTATTTGGCTTTTGCGAAGAAACCGTTTAACTAGTTTTGAGTAGCGTTATTAATCCGCAATACAATAAGTTATTTCAATTCTGTTATTAGCATGCATTGTTTTTTACAGAAAAACGACAGTCTTATTAAAGTCTTTATATTAAAACTAAAAGTATAATGAAGTATTTTTATAGGTTAAAATTTAAAGATGTAATTTTACTACAAAGATTGAAGTTGCAGGAGCGTTCAAATGGTTAGGACTCTGGATAAAACACACACAGTTCTGTCATATATCGAGGGCAGTTTGAAAAAAGTAATAATAGTTAATGGTGAAAACTTACAACATGGATTAATTTTCTCATTACTAAATCCACCGGTCCCCTTAGGAGGAAATATTGTATCTCTTGACATATATATAGATGAAATTCCTATTCCAAAGAGAGCTATTTTTATAGCCACTTCCGAGGATGTTGTTAACGCGTCAATACTTTCAGAAACTAGGCCAATACCATTCAAACCATTTCAAAGTGCAAGGTTTCTAGTCATAAAGGAAGATATTGTCTCATCAAAAAGGAAACATAAAGTCGTCATCTTAAGCAAACTAGAAGGGTTTGAGCAGATAATTGTCCCTTTTACTTTTAGTGACTACATTGGAGAGCAGAGAGAGAAAATCTTTATACCATCCAACTTTGTGGATGATCCAGAATCCTCTACAAATAATGAGGACACGATCTTTAAGAACTTCACAACTCCTTTAATATTATCAGGAAAAAAAGCATATATTGTATGCTCGTCAAATGCTTCAGTCTCAGCTAATTGGACATGGATGGGAGCAAGATACGATAATGGTGGATTATATGTACCGCCTGCACGATCTTTTGGAAGAATTATAGTAGAAATATCTATGGATGACGGAGTACGTAAAAGACTTCCAAATTTTGTCGTATCGTCTAAACACGAAAACGGAATTCTTTCTACCAGAACCGAGGTGGCTGGCTTGCAAGTCAAAAGGACACTCTTTGTACCAATCGAGAATAAGGGGTTTGTCATGAGGCTAGAATTGTTGGATAGATTTATTGATCTGCCTAAATTGAGTTTGAAGAAGAAACCACAAAAATCAAGACGAAATATACGTCTGCATTTTCTTATTGATGGTAATATTACTAGCTACGGTCTAGCTGCCATTTCTCAGAGTAACTTTTCTAAGCTGCGATCGGATGATAATTGTTTACAAATAGAGACAGCGGCCAAAAAAGGTATTGCACATTACTATGGGGCTATCGGAGCGGCACCCAAGAGTTTAAAGCCATCTAAAGTTTTGATGGATTCTTTTGACAATGACTTGGAAATATCATATGACCTTGATATTGAACCGGGCAAGACTTGCGAGCTTGCTTTGATAGCAGCTGGCAGCTTTAGTACGCTTGAAGATTGCTTGGATGAATACCGCTATATAAGAGATAATTATAGACAACTTTTAGACGACACAGATAATCACTTCAAAACTGTACTAACTTCTACTCTCCATATCGAAACAAGTCCGAAGCAAAACTATACCATCTTGAAGTTAGCTAGGGCTTTTCAAAAGGCGAAGGCAAGCATGGAGTATTTAAAGGCTGAGTACGATCAACTTGGTGCTGGGATTTGCGCAGGTCTTCCAAGGTTCCCTAACTACTGGGCTAGGGATACAGGATGGTCATTAAGAGGTTATTTGTCGGTCGGGGATTATCGTTTCGTTTTTAGAGTCATAGAAAACTTCTTGCGACATCAAGCAAGGAAGACTTCGAAATCTGCAACAAAAGGAGAGTTGCCAATGCTGATCAGCGGTAAATCCTTTCTTCATAGTACCACATTCGGGTCAGCAGATTCAACGTTTCTATTTCCTTGGGCAATACGCGAATACGTCTACTGTACAGGTGATGTACATTTTTTAACGGAGAGATGGAGATCTATCATCGATCTTGTCAACTGGGGATTATTAAAGGACGAGGACGGAGATGGATTAGTTGACCACGGGTTTACAGGAGTTGCAGAAAAACTGCCTATTCAAGACTCAACGTGGATGGATCATATTGATAGAAGGAAAAGTGCAAATGACGTTCAAGCATTATTCTATGAAAGTCTGAAAATCGGAAGCGATTTAGCAAGAGTTGTAGGAGATAGTCGTAATCAGGAAGGGTGGCTCAAGCATGCTAAAGAACTACGGAATAAAATTGATCTAGAATATTGGGATCATAATACTGGATTTTATTACGATACTATTAGAAGAGATTGCACAAAAGATCCTAGTATTCGTCCGAATGCACTAATTATGCTGATGACGGAAGCAGTCAAGGATAGAAGCAAGGCAGAATCTGTTCTTAAGCGAATAGAAAAGAATGATATTACCACACCTTGGGGAGTAAGGACATTGAGCAATACAGATCCAAAGTATTATCCCACTCTTTATCATGATGGGGCTGTATGGCCTCTTGTCACAGGATGGGCTGCTTTAAGTGAAATCAAATTTGGAAGAAGAGAACAAGCACTCTATTACATAGAATCTATGGCAGAAAGAATACTTCATGAAAACGGTATGTTTGCAGAGACATACAGAGGCGATCGACCTGAACCGTTTAATTCATGTATTCTTCAGGCTTGGTCCGTCGGGATGTACGTCCATGCATTTCGTGAAATGATGCTTGGTATGAAGGTGAATATGATCGAGAACAAAATTGAAATTGAACCTCAAATACCAGAGTCGCTAAGAACTAACTCTATCCCAATAAATTTCAAATATAGATTGGACACTATAAGAGGTAGAGGCACAATCCATTTTATCGTTGATCCTAACGATGACATGATATCTGTTGCATTTAACGGCGGTGAGTTAGAGGTACAACCGGAAATTTTCAGTAACACATATTCAGTTAATATTGAGCATTGAGTTGAATTCTAAAGATACTTGTATTTTCGTTGCTATCAGGAGTAACAAAACGATATCTTGATGAGCTTCATCTACGATGATATTGACTCCCTTCAGCAGCGAATATACTACTGGTATAGATTACTGTCTCTAGAAACTCTATCTGTTTTATTAGAATGACATGATCATAAGATATCTTTATCCTAGTTATTTTCATAATTCTGTTATACGTCTTGCTGATGAACAACTTTGGATATATCATATCTAATATCAATAGGGCATTTTGATAATAGAAGATTTCATAATAGAAGATGTTGCTCTAGAACAATTTGAGGATATTGTACGCTCTGGAATGATGATATTGTTGTTACTTCCTATGTTATAACTTGTGTACCTTTTGTAGGGACGGTGTTCTCAAGCCAGGTGTTGATTAATATATTAAAAGAGATGAAGTGACACTTCCAGCCATGGTTCTTTACTGCATCTTATTGATGGAATGTCCAATAATATCACTTCCTTTCATTATAATACAGCATGCACACTTTTGCGTCACACATGCCGACGCTTGTTCATGTTTACAAATAGAACATATGCACGCTTGAGTTGTAATAGCAAAAATCCTGTTCTGTTGTTTTGACTTTTGATCAACATACAACCATAACGCTACAACT
>DATDLD010000069.1:0-4783 GCA_036519475.1 Candidatus Nitrosopolaris sp.
ACCATACGATGCTCGTGCTGTATTATCTGGACTTCAGATCCTCAAAGATTAGTATATCTACAAGGATCTCTCAACATGAAGTAGATCATCACTTATGAAAATTGGAATAATAGGAGCAGGAAATATTGGCGAGACTACAGCACGACTCTTTGTCAATGCTGGTCATCAAATAGCAATCAGTAATTCAAATGGACCACAATCACTCAAGTCACTCGTTATATCTATTGGTGCAGATGCTAAAGCAATGACTGTACAGGCTGCCCTAGCGTTCGGCGATATTATACTTCTTGCAATACCATGGAGGAAGAGAGAAGAGTTACGATCGTTACCATCAGAGTTGCTCAAGAACAAGATAGTAATCGATGCTACAAATCCATATTCAGAAAATTTTGAGCTAATTGATCTAGGCAATAGTACTTCAAGTGAAGAAGTAGCAAAGGAGCTTCATGGTGCTCGTATTGTAAAAGCATTCAATACTATGTATTATGAAACTTTGTGGACTGGGGGCAGAAAATCCAAGGATGATCGTCTTGTGCTTTTTGTAGCAGGTGATGATGCTGTTGCAAAGGATGTCGTATCAAAACTGATAGAGGATATAGGCTTCAAGGCTGTTGATAGTGGTTCGCTTAGAGAAGGTGGTCGTAAACAACAACCAGGTTCACCAATCTATAATAATCCCATGACTGTTGAGGTTGCATACAAACGCCTAGCTGAACTTGATAAGCATGACAATACTTGGCCACATAGGGATTGATCTCGTTTTGATCTTCAATATATGATTTTAATTGTATTTTGCGATTGTATCGATCCTAGAAATTGAACAATCAAAGTTTGTTTACAGATAGTGTGAATCTACCTCAAAGCTCTAGAGCCAAAACATAAATTCATCCGTATCTTAGATATTTCGGGAATCTCTCTACTATAATTGCAATCCCGCACTTGTCGTTGAATTGTCTAGTTGAAGTACAGTCGCCCTTCGCACAGGTGGTTGGAAGGGGCGAAACCGAAATCATCATAAACACATAGAATCAAATATGCACACTTTCTGTCTAGCTTTACAAAAAAAACTACATTTGTAAAGTTATCATGCGTTTTTGATATCTTCAAAGATTAGAAAAATGTCTAGGAGTAGGTAATAACTAAAGGTGATTCTGTAATAGCAACAATATATCTTCTGTTGGTAACACTTGCAATGACTTCCTCTAGTCTTTGGAGGCTTATCAAATTCAGAGGAGAAGCAATTTAATCATTAGGTTTAATTTCCAAAACTACAGACAGGAACTATTTAATATTTGACATTGGCCAGTTAGAAAGTTTCGGCATTTCAGATCGTTTCTACCCATATACGAAGTAGCCTAACTCTCTTTGTATTAATAATATTGCTGCTGATATGAATCAGCCTCACATACCTCTCTATATAGAAAAATATGATGCCATAACTAGTAGTAGTCCAGATATTACAACAATGAAAAGGAAAAGGAGCTATGGAGGATGAGGAAGAGGATGAAAGACACAGAATATTTCCTATGAGAGAAATATCTTGAATATAAAATGGAATATGCTTGGACCGACAGTTTCTTTAGAAGTATCTATGGGAAGATTTCAAGGTAAAAGCACGCGAAGGGAATATACTTTTACATTTTCCGTCTAAAGAAGAAAGAACAATGTTATAATTGTTCACTATATCTAACAAACTGATAATATCTAACAAACTGATAAAAACAACTTAATAATTATTGGGTATTTTTAACTATCGAATATGCAAGTAAACGTTAAATTGATTGTTGCAACCTTCATACGATGATCAAAGCACATACTGGAGTGAGGAAATGATGACACATTCAATGAAATTAATATTTCGCAACTGTTCCCACCATTTGGAATCAGTGACTGATAAGTATGATTGTCCTGCATCTTCACTTAAATTACTTGGGAAACCTTTGATCGTTAGAAATGTAAGTATAGCTAGCAATATTCACCTTATCGGAACGGTTATGATACCTAAGGAATTTCCCGGTGCTTTAGCCTTAGTTCAAGATAACTTTCCATCTATGAATGTAGAGGAATATCATGATAACAGTGAGATTAGCAGTATTGCAATTGATAATACTATTAATCCTAGTGGCAAACTAACAATTAGAGGAAATGGGGAGTCTTTAGAACTTCCTCTGAATTCTGTTTTGCATTATTCACGTACTGGAAGCCTACTAATAGACTCAATCGTTTACCCTTGGGATTTTCTAGATATGATTCAGAAAACCCTGCAAGAGGAGATAACGCATACTGTAATCTCACCCAGTGCATCGATAGCTAAATCTAGCATAATTGATGGTCCTTGCATAATTGAAGATGATGTTACAATCGATGACTTTTGCAAAATAAAAGGACCTACATACATTAGCAAGGGTAGTTTCATTGGTATGAGCTCACTCATTAGAAACTGTATGATGGGTAATGAAACACGTATAGGATTTAACTGTGAGATTGCCAAATCATATTTTGCAGGTAACACAAAAATTGCACACCAGAATGTAATACTTGACAGCATAATTGGAAAAAATGTCTGGTTTGGAGGATATTCAGGAACTGCCAATGTGTTATTGAATAGAAGAAATATAAGATATGATATTGGCGGCAATGGCAAATTAGTAGATACTGGAACAGACCATTTTGGGGCAGTAGTTGGAAATAATTGTGCAATTGGTGCCTCTGTAATAATTCTACCAGGAAGACAAGTTCCACATAACACAGTAATACAAGCTGGGACAATAGTTGGAAAAAACAATAATGTGCTTGCTGAGAAATAGAGGATCAAGCTCTAGCTATAAGAAAATAAATTCTAATCTTAGGATAATCAGGCTATTTGTAAATTTTGCTCTTTTTTATCAATAAATTCATGGTATATTTCATGGTAAGATTTAATGATCTTTGCGACACTTATCTATTAGGCATGAAAAGATAGTTCTAAAATTATGCGTGGGATACTTCTATATTATATATCTGCCTTGAAAACTTAATTATAGGCATTTAGTGTCCTATTATAAGATATATTAGTTGCCTTATAAAATCATTGATGGTAAGATAGAACCGTTAAAATTTACCACAGAGGAGGTTATGCAAAAATTAAATGATGACAAAATCAAGTTTCTAGATTTGCAGTTTACTGGGCTTACTGGAAGATTTCATCATACTACTATAGCTGCTAACATGTTTCATAAAGAAGACTTTGAGTATGGGCTTCCAAAGCTAGATGGTTCTTCAATTCGTGGATTTACAGAGATTCATGAATCAGATTTGATTATCAGGCCCGATCCATCTACTTATGCGATTATTCCTTGGATTGAAAAAGATATTACTGCAAGACTAATCTGCGATATCTTGGGGGGTGGTTCTTTTAGGGAGTCATTTCCTCGTGATCCAAGAGGAATTGCTGCAAAGGCAGAAAAATACGTCCGTGAGCAAGGATATAACACTTCATATTGGGGACCAGAAATCGAGTTCTTTGTTTTTGATAAACTAGAAGTAAACACAATGACACCATATCATAGCCAAAGCTATAATATAACATCTAAGGAAGCACCATGGTCTGCGGAGGGCGTGGGGTACGCCTTAAGATTAAAAGAAGGATATCTTCCGAGTGCTCCTGGTGATACTTTAATGGATTACCGGAATGAATGCGTTGATGTTTTAAGTAGCAATTTTGGTATTGTATGCGATGCACATCATCATGAAGTTGCAACAGCTGGTCAATGCGAAATCGATATACGATATGATTCACTTGTTAACACAGCTGATGCTGTACAGAGTTACAAGTACATTGTCAAGAATATTGCAAAAAAAAATAACATGATTGCTACAATGATGCCAAAGCCAATTGCACTTGATAACGGTTCTGGCATGCATGTTAATGTCAGCCTGTGGAACAACGAGACAAATTTATTCTTTGACGCTGCTGACAGTTATGCAGAATTATCTGAAACTGCTCGTTATTTTGGAGGCGGCATACTAGACCACGCCCATGCTCTTGCAGCTATTGTTGCTCCAACTACGAATTCGTATAGAAGGCTTGTGCCTGGTTATGAGGCCCCAGTATATGTTGCGTGGAGTACGGGCAACAGGTCTGCGATAATCAGGATTCCGATACATTACAAAGGGCAAAAATTTTCTAATATGAAGAGAATTGAATTTAGAGCTCCTGATCCTTCCTGTAATCCATATTTAGCATTCTCTGCAATAGTGTCTGCGGGACTTGACGGGATCAAAAAGAAAAAAACAATTGGAGACCCTGTTGATGAAGATATCTTTAAGATGACTCCAAAAAGGAGAAGAGAGCTTGGAATAAAACAGCTGCCTGGAAGTTTAAGAGAAGCATATCAGGAATTGGAAAGTGACAGGATGTTCTTAAAGCCAATATTCGGTGATGATACTATCGACTTTATAATTGAGCACGAAATTAAAGAACATAATGAGGTAGCAGTAAGACCGCACCCCCATGAATTTTCTATGTATGCAGATGTTTAGTAGCGAATAGAAATAATGCACATATACTAATATGTTAAGTGTCAACTCTTGATGATTTTCTAAACAAACCACAATGACACAGTACAAGTATTGTGTAGTGCAAGGGGTACAAAAGTGTAGACTAGCTCTAGTAGAATACTCACTTGTTCGAATAAATAGTTACAATTAATAAAACAAATAAATAGTTTTATCTGTTAATAACTAACATAAATTTTAGTACTAATCTAAGCTTTTCATAAATACTTAGCCTTCATCTCTTATT
>DATDLD010000070.1:0-5372 GCA_036519475.1 Candidatus Nitrosopolaris sp.
CGAGCGATTGTGTAATTAATCCATAAATGTAAAATGCCATTGATAAAAATCCTTGTAAATAATTTGATTCAATTCAACTAAAATCTCCTGCGAGTTATTTATTTTTTCACTATACAAATAATTATGCAAAAACCAGAGAAAGGTACTTTATTTTGACAGAATATGGACATACATTGTCCGAGGCATCTGGATTCAGATTTTAACTGAACATTAAATGGCGGTCGAAATAACATATAAAATGAGACAATACTTTTGATTCATTCAATAACTTTTACCCTTAGACCCAGAAAAAGAACAAGACACAAAGATCGAATTAGTTTTAGAATCTGTTAATAATAATAAATACAATCCCTAATTTAACAAAGAAGCCCTTCTCCAGCAGAGCGACCAAGTACCAATGAAACTTCGGTTGTCCCCCGCCTCTGACCCACACATATTCATTGGTAGCCATACACTAAAGTGTACTCCTCCTCGTGCACTCTCTACAACGGGGAGCCTACGTTCAGCGCACATGAATCATAGCTAGAGTCATTTCTCAATGTATATCTATTATATACTTGCATCAATGGCCCTAGCAATCAGTGCGGAACTGAAGGCATTTTTATCTTACTCCCTTCACAAATATAAAGATCAAGCCAAAGGTAGTTGTGATATATTTAGCTCAAAGGCGCTTACCGGAACTCTTATCCTAAAATTCTCTATCGCCAAAGGAGTAATCTCACCTATATTGCCAACTGCTATGTTATCAACAAGTATCTCAGCGCAACGACCATTAATGAATATAGGGTTTTTTGAAGCACGAGTGGTAACTTTTTTTCCAAAGCTTGATTTTAACATAGTTTGCAAAACTGATCTTGCCTCTGTATAATCTGCGTTGTTATGAGCAATAACCGCCCCGATACTCCAATCTTCGCGTATCTCATTAGCCGACCAACGAAAAATCTTGCCTATCTCAAATAGTTTTTGTGGATACCCTTCATGAATGTTAAATGATAGCGACTGCAGCAAGGAGGGAATCAAAGAATCCCGCAGAATTTCATGCTGAATGCTTTTGGATCCTTCAACTGACAAGATTTTATCGGGTTTATCACTTCCCATTAGCTCATATTGAACCTTGCTTCCTACAAGACTAAAGTTGACAACTTCTAACATTCCTAGGCCTACCATTGCTTGTCTTAGGACATCAAAATAAATAGAAAGAGCACTTTTTTGTCCTGCTATATTTGAGAATGGCATTGCAGGGATAAAGTTATCAATACCGTGACCAATGGCCACTTCTTCTACTAGATCAATGGGGTGAAGGATATCAGTTCTGTACCTTGGGATAGTACATCTTATATTTCCCTGGTTTTGTACCTTTGCCCCCAGCCTGTTTTTCTGTAAACATCTGAGAATTTGCCTTGTATTTAGGTTCAGTCCCAGAATCTTATTAATATAGGATGGTCTAACATTCATATACGCCGGATTCATAATCGGCGTGGGTATTTTTTTGCCTAGCTCCAAATAGTCGACATAAACTGCTTGAATCTCAAAACTCATTTCATAAAGAGTCATAGCCAAGATAGCTAAAAGATATTCAACTGAATTTCTATCTCTTCCCGTAACCTCTACAAATAGGTTATTAGCAGTTGCATTCATTCTTGTTAAATTACTATTTATAATAGGAGGAAAAGAGATCACGTTATTCTCGGCATCTACTAGCAACGGAAATGCGTTTGACTGTTTGAGAGTATCTTCATAATCTTTGACGGTATCGAATATCTCCAATATCTCCCTAATCGTATGAGCGTCAGATTTGCCTAGTGGAATAAAGGAAAAATCTTCCCCTACTGTTTTGTAAGTAAGGGGAAATTTGATTGGCTCTAAGTTATGGAAGCCGATAGAAGCCTTCAATCGTCGTCTGCCTATGCCATTATGAAGATCTTCCTGCATCGCTATTAGTTGTTCAAAAATTCCTTCGTCAAGTTTACCATGTTTAGCGACTAATGCCACAATATAAGGCCTCATTTTATCTATAGATTTATCAACGTCGATAGTATACACTCCTTTATTTTTCGACAATCTAAATTTTGGAATTCCAGTTTCTATCTCTAATAGTCCCCTTAAGGCTCGAGTTATGCCGTAGTCTATGCTGAAATCTGGCCTATTTGGATTATATTCAATTCTTATGACATGACTATCCACGCTCTCTATATCTAGTCCAACATAAGGGAGTGCTTCTAGAATGTCGCCTAAATCCTTTCCGGGAAAGAACTGAGCTAATTTATCAATGAATAGATTTACGACGGGCATTTTGAGACGCTCCGAAGCCAGCCTAATCTATTATTATATAGATCTCGTAAATCATTTAATCCAAAACGTAACATGGCAATTCTCTCTATCCCCCCGCCCCAAGCAAGAACGGGATTGCTTATTCCAAGAGGTTTTGTTACTTCAGGTCTAAGAATGCCCATTCCGAACAATTCAACCCATTTTTGTAAACTTTCGTTGTATACCATAGACTGTATTGATGGCTCGGTGTAAGGAAAAAAGGTAGGCCAAAATTTGACTTTCTTTATACCAAGCTTTGAATAAAATTCTCTTTGCAGGCCCATTAGATTTCGTAAGGTAAGATGCTTGGAAGTAAAAATCCCTTCAACCTGATTAAATTCAACAAGATGTTTATAGGATACCTTTTCATTTCTAAAAACACGCCCAATTGAGAATACCTTTGCACTGTCAGGCTTGTTATCTGCAAGATACTTGATTGTAACCGCTGTTGTGTGGGTTCGCAGCAGCATTCGCTGTGCCTCATCTTTGTTCCACTTATATTTCCATCCTCTTTGATGCATTTCAGATATCTTTTGGATATGAACACGGCTAGCAAAATCGGTCTTATTTATCTCAGAAATATAAAAGGTATCTTGCATTTCTCGAGCAGGATGATCCTGGGGTATGAATAGTGCGTCAAAATTCCAAAAACTAGGCTGAGTAACGGGTCCGTCAATCTCCACGAAACCCAAGCCGACAAAAATTTCCTTCACCTCGCTAATTAAATCTGTTAGTGGATGTGTAAGTCCCAAATACCGAGAGGGGACTGACGCCTCTACATCTAAAGGACTAAAATGCAACTCCTTCCATTTTCCAGTGCTTATCATCTCTTGAGTCAAACGGCGCTCAGTAGGTCGCTCCTGAGTTAAAGTTGGTAGCATTTCTTTGCCAGTTTTTGTAATAAGAATTTCCGAATCGCTCTTCTTATTTTCCTCTAGATAGTTTCCACGTCGTTTGAGGTTATTAAAGGCCTCCATTTCTTCTTGTGTAAGATTTAAGATGTTTAGTTGATTGTGCACTTCTAATTTATCCAATAATTTCTCTTCTGGTGATAAATTACTTGCCGAAGAAGACAAGTTGCATATTGTTCTTCCCGCTGAATCCTGTTGAATCTCTATCCAATTATTTCTTTTGGCTATTTTTACTGCTGCAACCAATTCCTGCTCAGTTAAATTGCCTTGTGACGTAATTTGGTGCATATATTGATGCCCTTGTTCTATCACCTCAACCAATCGGCGTTCTGGAAGTTTATTCTTTCTGGCAAAAAGTCCATTTTTTCCTAGAGAGATGGTGAAAATTGATTTATCATTTGTAGTAATCAAATTCTTGTACTTTAACCATTCTATTCCCCTTCGTACTTGATCGATTGGAAGATTCGAGATTTCAGAAAGTTTCTGTACAGAAAGTTTATCTTCATAAGCAAGTGCTTTCAACAAAGATTTCTCAATCTGATGAAGGTTCGAGGTGCTACGACCACTATCCAAGTTACTGTGATTCATTCGCTATTAAAATTTCAAAGAGAAAAAGACTTTTTAAACGTTTAAACTCTAAGGACTGTCATGTTGAAAAATAATGGTGGATTCAACTCCGAGCAAAAGTCATGGCGGTATAGCTAGTTATCCAAATAGTTCTGAACCTGAGTTCAAGATTACTCCCTGGGAAGTAGAAGGCGAAATAGATTATAATAAAGTGATAGAAAAATTCGGCACCCAACCAATCGATTCACAAATAATAGAAAAGCTTAGCGAGATCTTAGGGGAAGTTCATCCTATGCTAAGACTGCGGTACTTTTTTTCCCATCGAGATTTTGATTGGATTTTGAACAAATATGAGAATGGTGAAAATTTCTATCTTTACACGGGTAGAGGGCCATCAGGTATGGTTCACATTGGTCATTTGATGCCATGGATATTTACAAAGTACATTCAAGACAAGTTTAATTCAAACCTCCTGTTTCAACTAACGGACGACGAGAAGCTTCTGTACAGTCCTGATTTAACTAGAGAAGATATCAAGCATTTCACTTATGAGAATATATTAGATATTATAGCCATCGGGTTCAACCCACAAAAGACAAGAATTATTGTGGATACAAAACACATACAACATTTGTACTCTTTATCTAATGAAATTGCAAGGAGAATTACGTTTTCAACCGCAAAGGCAGTATTTGGTTTCTCGAATTCCACTAACATTGGCATGATAGGTTTTCCAGCAATACAGGCAGCACCATGTTTTTTACCCTCAATAATCGAAGGTAAACCTACTCCGGTGCTGATCCCCGCAGCTATAGACCAAGATCCTTATTGGAGAATCACAAGAGATGTCGCTGAACGCATGGGTTACTATAAACCTGCTCAGATCCATAGTAAGTTCATACCGGGGCTTGGCATGCTAGGCAAAATGTCGTCGTCAAGACCTGAAACCGCATTATTCACTACCGACGAACCCGAGGTTATAGATAAAAAAGTTTCTACTACATTTACAGGTGGACAACCAACAGTTGCACTACAAAGAAAGTTAGGAGGTAATGCCCTAGGATGTCCAGTGTTTTGGTACCTGCGATATTTTTTTGATACTGAAAACCAATCAGATGAACGACTAATGAAATGCAGAAGTGGAAACCTTCTTTGCGGAGAATGCAAGAGTGACTTGGCTAGGGAGTCAAAGTCTTTTATAATAGATTTTAAGAGGCGCCGCGAAAAAGCAAAAGACCTTGTTCCAAATTTCATGTATGATAATGAACCCTATGAAGGCTGATTGTCTTCAATGAAGGTACAAGATTTTGATTGCGACGATAGTTATGAAGCTGAAAAATTGGCGGGCTTGTTATCCCTAAATGCTGATAATTCCAGCTATATCTATGGGGTTGCCACGGTTATCGAAAATGAGATCGTTGTTACACTAAAGGACAGGTCTTCCCATAGCATAATTATGAGAGATCATAATGCTGCTGTAAATCTCAGCTTGGTCCTGCAAGATGTCATTGATGGAAAAAAAGCAGTCTCTAAATGTGATTTCAAAGGATATACAGTAAACATTATACTAAATGAATAATGTTC
>DATDLD010000071.1:0-10415 GCA_036519475.1 Candidatus Nitrosopolaris sp.
GTGGTGGAAGTGGGATTCCCAGAAGATGGAATCGAATTAGAATTACCAAACTTGCAATAAGAGTGGGTTTTATTATAGTTGCTGTAGTATTCTTATCTGTATTCATTCCAAGATATGGATTAAACATAGAAATCATACAACGAAGCGAAGCAGCAGGAGCAATACAGACCATAAGTGTAAAGATATCAAATAACAACTTTGAATCACTAAACAATGTAATTGTGCAGTTCGGTGAGAAAGGAAGAATTCAACAGATAGGGAATATGGGTCCATTTTCATCAGTTATGATTACTCCAGAACCTCAAGATATGAATTTTGATAAGATAATAGTAAAAGCAGATAATGGAAAAATACAGTCTGTCAAATTTAGATAAAATTAGTAGATCTAGAAGCACTTAAACTACTACTCCCACGATATATCAAAAGTTTTTGACTTCTTGTTCCCACACTAGACGGTCTATACCCATATCCATAAAAAAGAGGCAATTAAGATCACATAGAAATAAGGAAAGAGAACGTTGAAACCAAACAATACTAATCAATAATATGAAGAAAACTAGTATATCAAGAGAAAGGAGAAGTGGGCCAGGAATCTAAACAGAATCGCAGAAACAGAAAAAGACAAGGTTAATCTTGCAATAGTAGCTGCAAATCTGTGTGGAAAGATATAGCTAACCTAATGAGTAGTAGGAAAGATTTTTGCTTCAGCTTCAGCTTGAACACAAACTACACTTTCAGACTTTTTAGGCTAGACCTGATTTTTAGAAAGAATATATGACTGTGCGTGTTTCTTTCATTTTCTGATAGCACAATACCAGTCATTTCTTTAAACTGTAGTGCATTAACAATGGCCTTTCCACCATAATGATTGTTAAAGTAAACCCTAAGAACTTTTGTCTTCTTATCTGGCTGATCTTCCCAACCCGGTTGTAAGTAGCTATCTACTTTTTCTATAATAATCTTCCAATCAAGGCGATGTGTATCATAGAGGTATATTTAAGTAAAGTCTATCTTTGAGTCCAAGCATCTTTACTGCTGTGTTCAAGGAATCTATTGCTCCTCTAAGGTGCCCATTTTTGGTCAGTAATTCTCCCTCAGTACGTAGTTGTTTCAATGCATCTGACTGTTGAGAAGTCATGTTTGATGATTGTATGGCCTTATCAATTAGTTGTATTCCTGTTTGTGCTATGTATTCTCTCCAACTTCCATCAAAATTACTAATATCTTTCCTACCGACCACCAATGCTGGTTCGGCTAGAACTCCTAACATTGTTGTGCCATTTTGTAGTTTAATCTTCCCTATTGAAAGGCCTGGCGGCTCTTTTGATAACAACGTAGCAACACCATCGGCTGGAACGCTCCATATTTCGACAGCCACAGGTACGCCGTTGGTTGCATTGGCCGGAAGACGTACCATTGCTGGATGTATATCATTAACGGAATATAGTCTATAGGCTGGTTCTGTTCGGTCTTCACGAACAAATGCAGCACCTAGGTTTACGAGATTTGGTTCAAGCTCCAGTCCACGCATCAGAGTACCGTTTACTGCAATCAGAACTTGCTCTTGAGCCAAGACTGCAGGGACGGTTTGTGCAAAAACCGCAGCAACTAGCACTACTATGCTAGCAAACACTTTTACCTTTTTGGTACTGTTGATCTCAATAGAATGTCAGGAACAAATACAAATAATTTAGAGTCCCAACTTACCTTATATAACATTGAGTCCAGTTTTTTAAGGTGAACTTGTTAAATCATTTTTGTATTTCTATATATTACTTATCCTTCTGAAATTATTGTAACATTATTAGTCGACATCAACAGATCTCTTCATAAATGATTCTATAAATCTGGTTCATATTCTGCCCTTCCATTATATTGAGCAAATGTTGGTAGATAATATAGATTGTAGAGAGAAATAATTCGAGTATTAGTTGGTATTATACTGCCAAGCAAACAACAAAAATTATCTTGTTTTTCCATGATTAACTTGTAAAAGCTAAAACGTAATAATAGCAATTAAATAAAGACATAGTTGACAGTCAAAGAACCTTATTATGGAGAAAAAAAGAGTAGAGGGACAAGAAGTAGAAACCACAACAAACTATGTTTTTGAGGCGTCGTTAAGCAAGACGCCAATTTACGAGATTACATGAGCAGGCTTTAACAGAAAATGTAAGTCTATGTAAAAGAAAAATTAGTAAAATAGCATTAACGCAAAACATAAATCATGAGCTCATATCGTGAGCAGCGTCGATACTATTGAGCAACATTGTCATCCTCAAGCTTTTTTGTAACACATTATAAATGATTACGAAAGTAAATGATTACGAAAGAAATTTGCAAGAGATATTGTTTACACTTAAAAAAGTAATCTCTCATTAATGCCATAGGCAATATTTGGTAGTCATGTCCAAAAGGAAGAAACGATTTATCTACAGTCATTGGTTGTTGTCATCTATATGAGAGCCAATCTACTGAACGATAAACCTCTGATGATTGGCTACCTATCAGCAATTATAGCAGCATTACTATTCGGCTCAGTCTCTACAATTGCAAAACCGATATTATCTAATATCAGCCCTCTGTTGCTTTCTTCTCTAGTATATCTCATCTCTGGATTGGCTTTAACTCCAGTTGCACAACGTATCAAATATTCCTTTAGAAGGAATGATTATCTACTCCTAATTACAGCTTCAATTTCTGGTGCAGTAATTGCACCAGCTATGTTCTTCTTTGGTCTTAAACAGACCACAGCGATAGATAGCTCCATTTTATCGAATGGCGAAATAATCTTTTCAATTCTACTAGCGATGGCATTTTTTAAAGAAAAACTAAATCGTATTGGATATGTCACAATGGCCTTAGTTCTAATAGGATTAGTCATTGTAACAACGAACCTTCAATTTGATAGTTCTCTGCAAAAGATAAATACAGGAAATTTACTTATCATTGGTGCTACATTATTTTGGGGCTTAGATAATAACATAAGCAAAATTATTAGCCATCGGATAGACGTTACAAAAATAATACAACTAAAGTCATTTATTGGAGGTATAATTCTACTTGCTTTGGTTTTTCTCTTAGGGATTCCAGTAAGCATTAGTATGCCACAAATACCATACATTCTTCTGCTTGGAATTGTTAGTTTCGCTGCATCGCTATATTTCTTTTTGCATAGTTTAAAGAGAATTGGAACAATCAATACTATGTTGATATTTTCACTTTCTTCTGTCTTTGGTCTTGTTCTTGCTTCAATATTTTTGTATGAACAGATATCTATATTTCAAATAATTGCAACCGGAATTATGTTATCCGGCATTTATCTAATCTACCGAAACAATCACCACAATACGATGGTTAACAGATAATATTGGAATAGTTTTGATGTTAAATACACTCTGGACGTTGGGAAAATAAAGGATCTCGTATTATTTGGTCTAGCATATTGGAAACTTGATTGTAAAGTATTGTAATTACATGCTACAAACGCTCAAGACAGGAGAGAAACGATACATGCACGATCATTGGCAAAAGAATGCTATAGAATGAAGTTAGACATACTCACTAATGCTAAGAAATATACAGCGATAGTATAACAACTATTCAAAGATAAGACATAATGAAGACACAACGACAAGCGAGGACGAAACCAAATTGGAAGATACATGCATACTACTTGGATGCTTGTAATTGTGACTGGGGATGTCCGTGTCAATTTAATGCAAATCCCACACATGGAAATTGTGAAGGACTAAGTGGAATTCACATAATAGATGGCAACTTTGGTGATGTTGATAATAATGATATCAAACTAGATGGACTTAATATGGCATTTATTGGTTATTGGCCTGGACCTATACATGAAGGCCATGGTAAAGCGTCATACTACATAGACCATAGGACTAACGACAGCCAGTTTGATGTACTATCGAAAATTATTACAGGGAAAGCGGGTAGGGGCGGTCCTTTCGCACTCTACGCGAGCATTATAGAAGAATATGATGAGCCAAGAAAAGCACGGATTAGATTTGAAGTAAAAGGCATTAGGAGTCATATGACTATTGGCAACAATAATACTGATGATTATATAGTAGATGCATGGCTCGAGCCTATAAGAAATCCAGTAACAGGAAAGATTCATAGAGCAATAATTGAATTACCTGAAGGTGTTGAGGCAACTAGAATGGATCAGGCGTCTACAAAGAAACTTTTGGTAAATGATAGTCATCTTCACTTTAGATATGGGGGAACGTATGGAAGTTTTTCCGAAAATGTTTGGAATGGACAATAAGAATAGTAATAGCGAATATAGTCATCATCGGGATCTGTAGATATCTCTACTACTGTTGATCGCGATATCAACAAGTCTATCAACAAGGCTCAATAATATATCGTGTAAAAAACGATATACGAAACTATGAAGTCAAAGAGTTAGAGACTAGACAGATTACACATTATGGATAGCCTTAACGAAATTACCGATTTTCGTGTAAATATGCATATTTAATATTGGATATTTAGTTTCTGCAGGCAGTTGGCATCAGTGATATTCAAATTCAATGGTTGTAAGATGACTACTGCATAACAGCAAGCGTTAGACTATACATCGATTAGGCCGTCAATAGCATTAGATAACGTAGGAGATAGGTCAACCTTGGCACATTGCCCTGGAATGGAATTTGTTGCAATTAGTTCTCTTACGCCTGCAGCCTCTATTCGTTGTAGAGCATCTCCTATTAGTAATGCATGTGCGCACATAGCATAGATTTCAAGACATCCATTTTCCTTTAAAACATTGCATGCTTTAACTATGCTACCGCCACTACTTATAATGTCGTCTATAAGAATCACATCTCTACCGCTGATATTAGAGTCTAGTTTTTTGTCAACCGTTACTTCGCCTGTACTTCTATCACGAAATTTTTTTAGAGATATCATGTCAGTTCTCAAAATCTTAGCTAATTCTTCTGCTCGTTTAGCTCCTCCTCTATCCGGTGAAACTATTATTGGTCTTCTGAGTTTCATGTTATTTATGGCATAACTAGCTAAGGGAGGAATTGAAGATACATTTTGAACATCAATTGTAAAATATGATAATGCTTGTATGCTGTGGAGATCTACTGTTATCAATTGTTGTGTTCCTACAGCTTCAAGTAGCTTGGCTACTACTCCTATACTGACAACTTCACCTTCCAAAAAAGCTTTGTCCTGTCGTGCATATGCCATATATGGAATAACTGAACATATACCTAATGCGTTATCATCATTACACTTTTTTATCATCATTAACATTTGAAGAAGATGCCTGTCTGTAGGTGGATAAGTTGACTGTACTATTACACAATATTTTTTTCTTATATCTTTGGTTATTTTGATTTTAGTCTCACCGTCAGAAAATATATGAACATCTACTGGTACTAAATCTGCTATACTTTCTAGGGCCTTAGCAATCTTTATAGCTAGATCATAAGATGAAGGTCCAGCTAGTATACATACATCTTTTTCCAAGGGCTTAAACATAATTTTTTAAAAGATGTTCTTAAAATACTTTACAAATTGTACGACACTAGTTGGTCCTTCTGGATAAGTTATTTGACATAAAGAAACATGAACTCTTATGCCTCAAATCAGAGTTTGTTGGTCTGCAAATAAAAGTTTAGGCAATAGCATCTCTATGTTTTTCATTCCAGTGTTTTGTAAATTTATCTATAATTTCTTCAAGTTTGTGGTTATTGAATCGTCTAAGCACATATGAAAAATTACCGCTCATTGCGGTACATTCTTGACAATTTCTTTTAGTTCTATATGTATAAGATAGGAAGAATCATATCCATATGCCTCTCCTACTATGCATTTTTTATAATCGTTGATTTCAGAGTAGAGCGTATATATGATGTCCTCATCATTTACATTTAATATTTTATTCAACCTATCAAACCATTCTGGTGTGATCTCTAAGCGTTAAGTATCCTTTATTTTTATTATCAGTTGGATTTGCAGTAGCAGTCGTAATCTATCCGTCTGTTTTAGACTGTGACTCAAGTATAAATGCTAGTAATAAGACTAGAGCGATTGACATTACATCCTGCACGCATTATTGCATATTGTCATATTGGAAGTGTAAAGCCTACCATAAAAAAATCAAGTTTCAGCAGGAGGAGAAGAAGAAGGAATACCAGCATCGCTTGTATCCATACCACTTCGTCCTCTGGTTGCAATCTCAGGTCTTCCAAATTCTTCTGATACTCGCTTGTACATATTTATCTCTTGGGTTGATAATGGCCTAATCTTCTTCATTGCCTCTTCAAAGTGACGCATATGGATCTTAAGTTCTTGTACGTGTTTGTTTGCTTCCTTTGGATCTTGATATTTTGATACATGTTCCCGCAATGCAAGCATAACTGCTGCTGATGATAGTGATGCGATATCAGCGCCTGTGTAACTATCTGTGTGATCTGCCAATTCTTCAACCTTAACATCCTCAGCTAATGGTTTCTTTGTTGTATGGATTTTTATTATCTCTATCCTGGAGTCACGATCTGGAGGAGGTACATAGAGCAATCTATCAAACCTGCCTGGCCTTAACAATGCAAGATCTATAATATCAGGCCTATTAGTAGCGCCTATCACTATCACGTTGGTTAATATCTCAAGTCCATCTAACTCAGTTAATAGTTGGCTTATTACCCTTTCAGTAACATGGGAATCGCCAAAATCAGCTCCCCTGCTGGGAGCTATCGCATCCAATTCATCAAAGAATATGATGCAAGGAGCCGCCTGTCTTGCTTTTCTAAATACTTCTCTCACTCCTTTTTCTGATTCTCCTACCCATTTTGAAAGAAGCTCAGGACCTTTAATACTAATAAAATTGGCTTCACTTTCATTTGCTGCAGCTTTGGCCATCAAAGTCTTTCCTGTTCCCGGTGGACCGTAAAGCAATATTCCTTTTGGAGGAGTAGCATCAGCATATGTAAATACTCCTTGATATTTGAGAGGCCATTCTACAGCTTCTTGCAATTCTTGCTTTATGGATGGTAATCCACCGATATCTTCCCATTTCACATTTGGAACCTCTACAAACACTTCTCTCATTGCAGATGGCTCCATTTCTTTAATTACATCCATAAAATCTTGCATATTGACGATGATTTTCTTTAATGTATCTGCAGGTATGCTCTCAGATGATAAATCAATTTCTGGCAGCACTTTTCTTAACGCTCTCATTGCTGCTTCTTTAGACAACGCTTGTAGATCAGCTCCGACAAAACCATGAGAAATATCAGCAAGCTTTTCTAAATTGACATCTTTATCAAGGGGCATTCCTCGTGTGTGAATTTGTAATATTTCTAATCTACCATCTCTATCAGGAACGCCTATCTCAATTTCCCTGTCAAATCTACCAGGACGTCTCAGTGCTGGATCAATTGCATTTACTCGGTTTGTAGCTCCTATAACAACCACTTTGCCACGGGAAGACATGCCGTCCATTAATGATAACAATTGTGAAACGATCCTTCTCTCAACCTCTCCTGATACTTCCTCTCGCTTTGGAGCAATAGAATCAATCTCATCTATGAATATAATAGAAGGAGCATTTTTTTCTGCCTGTTCAAATATATTTCGTAGTTTCTCTTCTGATTCTCCGTAAAATTTGCTCATTATTTCAGGCCCTCCTATCGTGTAAAAGTTGGCATTTGTTTCATTAGCTACTGCCTTTGCCAATAATGTCTTACCAGTTCCAGGTGGTCCATGAAGAAGGACTCCTTTAGGTGCTTCTACTCCTAATCTCCTAAATAATTCGGGATGCCTCAAAGGCAGCTCTATCATTTCTCTGACCCGAGTTACCTCATTTCTTATTCCACCAATATCCTCATAGGTAATGGAGGGAACTCCACCCTCTTTTGTTAATTGTACTGCCTTTGCGCTTTCTTCAGAAACTGTAATCTTAGTTGAGTTGCTAACGATAACTGGTCCTGAAGGATTAGTAGAAATTACGACGAGGTCTATTCTTTGACCCATTACGTTTATAGGCACCGTATCGCCTTTGGTCATTAGTGTCCCATTCAGGTACTCTACAAGATACTGTTCGGCACCTACTATTCTGAGTGGTTCCGTCGGCGCAAATGTTATGCTTCTGGCAACTTTTGATTCTACTTTTCTAACATCTACTGTGTCGTTAATACCTACATCAAGCTTATTCCTTGTATAGCCATCAATGCGAACCAAACCCTTTCCTCTATCTCTCTCCTTTGCTGGCCAACTTAGAACAATGCTTTTCTTTCCAAGTGATGACAATTCTAGAGCATCGCCAGTAGAAATACCCATACGTTCAGCTACGTCAGGATCTACACGTGCAATTTTTCTCCCTACATCATGTTGCTCCGCTACTTCTGCAACTTTTAGCGTTGCTACTTTGGTATTGTTGGCATTAATATTACTACTACTATTATTTTTATTATTAGAATTATTGTCGTCTATATCTTCTGAAGACATATTTTTCACTTGCTCTCATCTAACTAGTCTAGAACTTAAAGGTTAGCCATTATTTTCGTTAAGTTCACAATATCAATAATAATATGCAGTTATATCTTATAGTTATTAGGTAATAATCGATAATAAACTCAAAAAGTAGTATAATATTATGGGGGCTGTTTCTAATATTCCAGTTCCTCTTCGTTATGGACGCTAAACTACCAATAAACTCATCCCAATAGCGAAATAGTGAGGAGAAATTCTCGATTCTTAAGAAAATATTTGAAATAATGCCTCAAAAGTAACAAAATCTATATCGTTAGCTAGCTAAATGCGGCCTGAAAATAGCTACGTTCCAAAAACTGAATTACAAATAGCAACTTCGCGGTCAATCTCGAAGTAGTTATCTGATCTCTGATTAAAGAAGAATTAATGATGAAGTACAATTGATTTCGGAAATCTATAAACTTTGAGTAGGGACTGATGGGATTACTTTAGCATAAATATCATAATACCAATGAAGTTGTTCCGTAATAAGTTAGATAACCATTAAAAGAATGATATGATTCCTTTTGTTTCTAGTTCATACTGACGTTTTATTCTAGTTGGATGCTTTATCTCCATAGGCACTAAGGCAGCAGGTATCCATGATAACAACAGTCCAGGCATTTTATAGACATTCCTTTATTATTATTAGAATTGATACTAAAAATATTACATACTGACTTCTATCTATTTGCTATCTGTTATTTATTGAAATCACTAATATTCTCTAGCAGTTAGTTCATTTTGAAATGTTAAGGAATAATAACTTCGGTAGATTTATGGCTGTTGCAGCAGTATCTACGATACTTCTAACAACAACTTTGATATTTATGATATCAAATATTGCCATAACACCAACAACTAATCAATATCAAGCATTTGCGAAGAGCAGTCAGAGTGATAAAAATACTTCTGCTGAAACTGTTGCTAAGCCTACGACAGAAAATGATGGAACAGGAACAGGAACTGACCATGTTGCAATAGTAGGAGTAAAGCATGCAAGGTCATTTAGTCCTAATCCAATAGATGTCAGAGTTGGAGATACAGTAACCTGGACTAATGATCATCGTGAATCACATACAGTAACATCAAGCTCCGGATTCGATTCAGGTATTATTGAACCGGGCCAGTCTTTTAGCCATACGTTTGAAAAAACAGGTACTTTTCAATACTACTGCGAACTTCATCCATCTATGGTAGGAAAAGTTAATGTAGGCTGAGCATCTAGGTTCGAATCATTCCTTCTTTTTCTTTACTCGAAGACAACAATACAATGTACTGGATCTGATTTTGCAATGTATCTTTCACTAACATTCTAGCAATCTATTGCTTTTAGAAATAGCTGTCCCTCCTCAAAATAGTTCCCAGTTTCATACTAATAATTGCAAAGATGAGAGATACTATGTAATTGATAGTGAATTTTCCATTCAAAATGTTGAGGAAGCAATTACTGCTAGAGATGGCTCATATTATCTTCCCAGAAGGAAGACCTAATACATACAAAATTGTAGGGAAGACTGAAGAAGAAAAGGTTTTTGAAGACATAGGTAAGCCAATAACGGAAAATATATCAGCTGGAGATCCACATCTCTACCAATATGAACAAAATGACTGAGACCGTCAAAACATAAGTATGGAATTATAATATAATGCAACTATTAGAGGACTGTATTTGCTGCTTCCGTTGTTGTTGTTGCCACCTTCACAGCGGCTCTTGCCAGCTTCCTTATAGAAATTCCATAAATTAATAATACTTACTATGAGAGAATCTCATATGGACATAAATCATTGTATATTCCCTGAAAGCCTTCTTTATGATGCTGAGAATTTTGTTTGGGCAAAGGTTAACACATCTAAAGTCATAACCATTGGAATCACAACTATTTTAACATCCATTG
>DATDLD010000072.1:0-4041 GCA_036519475.1 Candidatus Nitrosopolaris sp.
AGGCAACCTCTTCTTCCTCTTCCTTCTTTTCTTCTGTCACTGGCGTAGAATAGGCAACCTCTTCTTCCTCTTCCTTCTTTTCTTCTGTCACTGGCGTAGAATAGGCAACCTCTTCTTCCTCTTCCTTCTTTTCTTCTGTCACTGGCGTAGAATAGGCAACCTCTTCTTCCTCTGTACCTTTTTCTTCGTCTGATGTTGGTTCCATTCTATGTAGGTATCTTTGTCTTAAGTCTCCATCTGGAGGGTGTTCTTCTATATTATCACCGGACAATGGTTATATTATGAAAAGCGTTGCTAAAATCCTTTTCTTTTAATAATTTAAAGAGAAACATTATCAGATCCGAAGTTAGTACAAAAAATAAAGTAATTCCTTAGAATCATTTTTTGTTAAGCAATAGCAGAATTTCTATCGTACGCTTTTTTCAGCCTATTTATCCGATAATACTCGACAGCACAGGAATGATATTATTATTACTAAATTAAGATTCTTCCTTTCATAAGATCCGTCATGATGATGATTAATTGCTATTCTAGAGGCGTTATAACGATTATACTACCTAAATACAAGTCCAGTCGAAATTATTTCTTCTGAACTACCCTCACTATACCCAGTCCCATAATAATAAAACCCAGTATGATTACAATAAGAAACGAACTCGAAATTGCTGCCAATCCTCCTTTTGCCATTGCAGAAGCTGCTAATACAGAGGTTGCTATTATTGCGCCTCCAACTATAAGCAAGATAGTTGTTATTTTTGTCTTTTGTGTAATTCCAATCCCGAACGATAAAAGAAATAAAATTATGGATGATGAGCCTAACAACATCCCGCGCTGAGCTGCATTCAATGGCAAGAAGCCTTGTTTACCTTGTCCTACAGCTGCATCGGAGATGTACACCAATAATAATATCATTGCAGCGATTGCAAATACTTCGGAGATTTTTTTTCTTTTGGATTTTATCTGTTCAGTCATTTTATAATATGTTAATAGATCTATAGGACCATTTACTTATTTAATCATAACTAGTTAATCAATACTCATTTTACTATCTGTGTTTTTTTGAAGTGACAAATTTATGATTCTTGCAATAATATAATATCTGTTAGTCTCTCATATACGATCCACATGTGCTGGATTTGAGTTTTCTAAACAATATTCACAACTTTAACGTCCGCGTCATCTCCGTGCTGTTGTTTAGACTTACCTAAATCCGGAGATGTACTGCTATAAATTATGAATGAATGATTGACGATAGATTATACGTCATGTAGTAAAAGGAATTGAATAATTAAACTGACAATATACATTGCTGCTAACATTATCCCTACTTTCAAACCTATCTCCTTTTTGAACATTGGTATTACTGATATTATGGTAACAACAGTGACAAGGATCATTTGATAATTAAGTAGGGTATTGGCCTGTATTACTGAATAAAAGCCTCCATGGTACATAGCCCCAAAAACTGCAACTGCAAGTAACAACGTGTTGTTGAGAATCTTCGATCCAAGTACATTTGCTACTGCAATAGAGGCCCCAACAGCACCCTTCCTAGCTAAAAGCATCAATGATATTTTTTCTGGCATTTCACCAGCTATTGGACTAATAATGACGGCAAGTACAATTGCTGAAACACCAACTTCCATAGAATAGCCTTTTAAAGAGTGTATAAATGGCTCTGCTCCTAATAGAATCCCAATTGTTCCAGCAGCAAATGCTAGACTTGCCTTAAGTATACGTTTATCAAACGGTTTTGATGGGAGATGCTGATGATCTTTGACTTCTATTAAGTTGTGATCCACTATTCCTTCTCCTTTTTTCTCTTTTTTCTCTTGAATATCTAAATAAGACATTTTTTTAGCTTTTTCACGTTTCATCTCATACACTGCTAAGCCTAGATATACAATAAACATGCCTGCAAAAATAAATCCATCAAAATAATTGTATCCGTCTATAAATAATGCAGCGCTAACAACGGCTGTTATAATAAGAAAAATTTTATCTAATTTATAGGTGCTTACGTCTACTCCCTTTAGCGGTGCCTTGGAAAGACGTGTAGTTGCTATAAGTAACATTAGCGCCAGTCCCAAGGTCATCATTAATAGATTGCTACCTAAACCAGCGCCAATAGCAATTCCGTAAGATCCCTCTGCAGCAGCATATACCACTATTGCAATTTCAGGTAGTGTTGTAGCTATACTAAGAATTGTTCTCCCGACAAACTTTGCACCGTATTTCATTGAAAGGTGTTCGGCCCCGTATGAAAGAATCCAGCTTGCTATAGTTAACTCTCCAAGCCATAGCAGCATGGTAACCAAGTTATTTTCATCCAAGGTATAGTGAGTTATCCTCTTCCATAGAGTTCAATATAAATCACAAGAAGGGAGAGGCTTTTCTCTTAGAAAAGTGTAATTACCAGAAAGCCGTATAGAATCGTGTAACTATCATATGTTAGTTAAAATCAACGGTTTTGATTTTGCTGAGCATATTGTCAAGGTTACCCATCTTGATATTGACAACTATGGTTCTATAATTCCAGTGAAGGAATTAGAACTTAGGCTGCCAACTAATGATGATTCAGTTCTTCTAACGTTAAGGAATTCTACCTATGCGGCTGTTTTTACGGGTATTGATGATGATAACAGTACTACTATAATTTTAGCAAGCAGTATAACTAATGATGAGCTTAATGAGGAGAAAAGAAAAACCATAAATGCTGCCAATAAAGGTACGAAATAGTGAGATAGAATCTTAGGATTTCTATTTAGATGAGACCAACTAATAGTTCTTTATTTTATATTAGATATTTACCGGTATTAATTAGCAAGCCCTAAATTTAGGACTATGTTTTACACTTGACTTTACTTATTCTGAAAGATACTCCTTCTTCATAAAGACCTTTTGAAATACTCTTCACTAAACCATCTTCTATTGCCTTAAGTCTCTGTTTATCTTCGATAATATCAAGGGGCATATTAACTTCAATTTCTATCTCTAATACAATCTTCTTAGATGCTACCATTTGGCTAGGTACGCCTACCATAATTAGACCTATAATTCATGTAGATCAGAAATATTAGTTGGAATGAGGCATGGAGTGTATATAAATTTGTAGGTTATTAAATAGAGTCTTGGCTCAAAATCATCTCTTTTCGATTTACAGCCTTCAGTGAATAAAATATATTTTATTACCATAAGCCACAAACAAGGGTGTACTAGTTTCTAAATTTGAAGAAACGCTGGATGCTAAACGAAACTGGGGATTTTTAACCCTTCTTGAGTAATGACAATAAAGTACCTAATTATTAGTCTTAAAGAGTCAGATATTTTGTTTCAAATAAAGGGGTTTAATTCGTAGGAATTTTCATTATCTAAATTTTCTTATTTTGTTATCTTATATCCTTAACACTATCACAAAATTGTGCCCATGAATGAGTTTTGCATACACCCCACTTCTCATAAGATATAACATCTCCCAATCCTATCCTCTTCAGCCATCCTGCATTCTCAAGATCTGGTTTGGCTGCAAATTTACTTGCATAACCTAAGCACAAATATGCAACTGGTCTAACATGATCGGGTATAGATAAAATTTTGTGAAGTGCTTCATTAGTTAGAATACTCACCCAGCCTATTCCTATTCCTTCTACTCTTGCTGCAAGCCAGAGATTTTGAATTGCACAACACACACTATATACACCAGTTTCAGAAATTGAAGTTCTACCAAGTACAAATGGGCCAAATCTTGTAGGGTCATATGTTACGCAAATATTTATAGGAGATTCCATTATTCCTTCAAGTTTCAGTGACTTGTACTTTTTCTGCTTCGATTTATCATTATCAAGCAACAGAATCGATTTTTTCCTTTCCTTCATGAAAGACTGCTTAACCTTCTGCCTTGTTTTATCATCTTTGATTAGAATAAAATTCCAAGGCTGTGAGAATCCTACTGATGGCGCATGGTGAGCGGCATTTAGAATTTTCGCCAACGTCTCATCTGGAATTTGCTTACTGATAAAATGAGAACGTACGTCACGTCTG
>DATDLD010000073.1:0-2918 GCA_036519475.1 Candidatus Nitrosopolaris sp.
TGGCGTTCGGCATTAGAAGCCGTGGCCTTCGATGAATGGAGGGATGAATTTATTGAAGCGCATTATTCAGAGATATCTATACTAAACATGGGTAGAAAATATTATAGTAGTTTACAAGCTCAAACAGCTAGCCCAGAATAATTGTTATCATACGTTTAATCGTCAACAGAACAAACGGGTAAGCAATAATTCTGGTCGCTGTATTCTTGACAGGCAAATTTCCTCAACCAAATAACTTAAGTCGATTATAATAGGGCGCTAAATAAATTTATAAATTACGTGAGGCTACGGCATATTGAATTCAAGCGATGGCTAACTACAATGATGAAAAGGATGATAGCGGGGAAATAAGCGATCACGATGTAGTGAGTGAGTCTGAAGAACCTACGATTAATAACTCTGAAGCAGAAGGGCATTTGTCTTCTGAGAGTGGCACCTCCCAAGAATCAAATGCTGCCAAGCCTGATGTAGCGGATGCGGCTAAACCAGAGGAGATAAAAGCGACTTATCAGTCAAAATTTTTCGCAGTAAGGACTACTGGAGGACAAGAACATGTGGTTGCAAATATCCTGCATAATAAGATCAGCTCCAAAAAAATTGGAATACATTCAATTTTAGTTATGGACAACTTCAAAGGGTATATTATTGTAGAAGCTCAAGACTCAAACATTGCTTATGAAGCATTGGCAGGTATTCGGCATATGAGGGGACAGATTCGGGGAGAGTTACCCTTTAAGGATATCGAAGGCTATTTAGTGAAGAAGCCGATAGTTTCAGACCTTAACATTGACGATATTGTAGAAGTTATCGCCGGCCCGTTTAAGTCTATGAAAGCCAAGATTACAAGAGTTGATCATGAAAAGCAAGAAGCTACGGTAGTATTACTTGATTCTCCGTATCAGATTCCAGTAACAGTTGATGCTAACTTCTTAAAAAAATCACTGCATTGAGCATAGTGCAGCAAAAATTTTAAGGCTTACCTATAACGGTCAGGAATCTAGACATTTATATGCAGGATTAAAGACCGTCTTAAAAATGGGAGATAAGAAATCTATCTCTGCACTTGTAACTGGCGGCGAAGCTAGCGCAGGTCCTCCTCTTGGTCCTTCACTTGGTCCCATGGGATTAAATGTATTACAGGTAGTAAATACTATTAATGAGAAAACTAAAGATTTTCCCGGGATGAAGGTTCCGGTTAAGGTCGAAGTTGATTCTGAAACCAAACAATTCACCATTGAAGTTGGTATTCCTCCAACAGCTGCATTAGTTTTGAAGGAAGCAGGCGTTAGTAAAGGTTCAGGCACCGCTGGTACAGATTATGTAGGCAACATCTCGATGGACAGTGTCATAAAAATTGCCAAGATGAAACTAGAAAGCTCCTATTCTGCTGATATCCAGGGGGCCGTGAAAGAAGTAATCGGCTCTTGTGTAAGCATAGGGATGAAAGTAGAGAATAAGCCTGCGAAAGAAGTGTTTATAGAAATCTGATCTGGAAAGTACTAGCAGTTTAAGTAAGCTTAAGTATTTATAGAAATGATGGCTTGATTTCCATTAATATGGTACTTATTTATGTCCATTAAAAAGATAGCCAACACTATATTATAGCAAGCCAATTGAGGTGCGAGCAGAGCTTTAATTGCAGTAAGTTTAAAATACCCAGACGACGCCATCTAGTTTGTAAATTTTAGGGAGAAAAAAAGGAAATGTCAATTCAACAAGGATCAGCTGGTGGAATGCCAGTATTAATACTGAAAGAAGGTGCAACTCAGACCAAAGGTCGAGATGCACAAAAAAATAATATTACAGCCGCGAAATTGATTGCCGAGGTAGTTCGCTCAAGTCTTGGCCCTAGGGGCATGGACAAGATGTTAGTGGATAGTCTAGGTGACGTAACAATTACAAATGATGGTGCAACAATTTTGAAGGAAATTGATGTTCAACACCCATCGGCCAAAATGATGGTGGAAGTTGCCAAGTCTGTTGATAATGAAGTAGGTGATGGGACAACGTCTGCAGTGATTATCGCAGGCGCTTTAATAGAAAAAGCAGAGGAACTAATTACCAAGGATGTTCATCCAACAATTATCGTTGATGGTTACAGAAAGAGTGCTATCAAGGCAATTGAAGTTCTCAATAATATCGCGCAGAAAATTGCTGGTAACGAGAAAGAACAGTTACTCAAGATTGCAAAGACCTCGATGCAAACAAAACTGGTGTCAAAGGAAGCTGACCAACTCGCAGAACTAGTAGTTAATGCTGCGTTACACGTTTCTGAAAAAGGAGAGTCCGGGGATAAAGTAGACATTGACGACGTGAAAGTAGAAAAGAAGGCGGGTGGTTCTTTATCCGATACTAAGCTAATCAAGGGAATTGTCCTTGACAAGGAAGTCGTTCACGGAGGAATGCCAAAAAGAGTAGAGAAAGCAAAAATTGCTTTGATCAATTCTGCTCTTGAAATCGAAAAAACAGAATTTGATGCCAAGATAAATATAAGTTCACCCGATCAAATGAAGCTCTTTTTGGAAGAAGAGAATAAGATGTTAATGAATATGGTTGACAAGATTACAAAAAGCGGGGCTAACGTAGTCATTTGCCAAAAAGGCATAGATGATATTGCACAACATTATCTTGCAAAGTCGAATGTTTTGGCGGTTCGTCGAGTCAAGGAAAGTGACATGAGTAAATTAGCTAGAGCAACCGGAGCACGTGTGATAAGCAATCTAGATGATCTTACATCTAAGGACTTGGGTTCTGCTGAACTTGTAGAGGAACGCAAAGTCGAGACAGACAAGTGGGTATTTGTAGAGGGATGCAAACATCCAAAGTCAGTTACGATACTAATAAGAGGCGGCTCACAAAGAGTCGTAGATGAAGCAGAACGTTCTGTTCACGATGCACTAATGGTAACAAAAGATGTC
>DATDLD010000074.1:0-3061 GCA_036519475.1 Candidatus Nitrosopolaris sp.
TGGTGCTGAGATTATGGATGAACTCAAACCCTCATCTACTAATATCAGATTGGATCCAAATCTACTGCTTTCTGGTCATCTTCAACAGATTGGATCTATGGAATGGATAATGTACAAGCCTAGGTGGGGAGCTTTTTATAACACGTTGCTGGAAAAGCATTTGCACAATCTAGCTGTTAATACAGTAGTTGTGTGTGGATGTAACTTTCCTAATTGTCCTAGAACAACAATCTACGAGGCAAGTGAACGAGATTTCAAAATTGTTCTGGCTAAAGACGCCACATCGATGATCTACGATATTGGATTAGAAGAGTTGAGAAATATAGGAGCATCAGTAATGAATACTGAGGAATGTATAGCATGGTTGGGAGCTTCAAAAGATCAAGGTGACCAACTATGATACCAACGGTTGATCATTACATGACATATATCTAACAACGTTAGATGATGGGTAAGCCCCATGTTTGTCGCATAATAAGAATCACAGACGAAAGTGAGATTGATGCTGCTTCAATTTTAGGAACTTCCATATCATATTGTTTATGACATATTCTGTATTTCTATTCTAAGCTAACCACTTCTCATTCTGAATTTGAAACGAGATTCTCCTCTCTTTCTCTCAAGGCAGTATGATGTTGTCCCCATCCTATGATTTAGAGAACTCTAATATTACTCCACTCTTTGAATCATAATTAAAGCTGTAATTTTCATTATCGCATATTGGAATCGAATCTAATTTTCTGCCGCTATCGCAGATAGGACATTCGGTAATTGTTATGTCTGTATTGTTAAAATATAATGATGATGCACACCATAAACATGATTCGCATATCATGAAGTGTATATTGCCATTAGTCGCTCTTGTCCTTTTTCTTTCTATTATTTCCTTTTTACTGATAGCACTAGTATTCCTATTACTACCATCAATATTCACCCTCATATCAGCTTTAAGAATCTTGGCAATGATAGACTGAGAATAATTTCTTTGTGTAGAATTATGAAATAATAATACTTGTTGGGACATCTTGATACTGGTACAATTTACTCTTAATAGCCTTTTGCATTTACTCGTAAAGTGATGAGTATAAAGAGCAGCATCAGATCAAAAGTTAAAAATCAGCACTCCCTTCAGAGTATGTATTTTCAATAAACGAACTTACAACTTCCGTCCAAGCATCTCCGATATTAGTGAGATTGTATCCTCCACCACCTAAGGCAACTATTCTTCCCTGACAAAACTTATGTGCGAGTTGATGTAATTTGTTTGCTGCATATCTATGTGCTTTTGAAGTGTATCTCAAATGCGTCAACGGATCACCATTTATGCAATCTGCGCCACATTGCAAAATAATCAGTTCAGGCTTTGCAGTTTTATTTATAAATTCTTCGATTTTGTCAAATGCAGCAATAAAATCGCTATCAGTTGAGTTAGGCTTCAGGGGTATATTCAGCTTGGTGTCTTTTGCGATACCTGAGCCTGTCTCTGATTCAAATCCGGTTCCTGGATATAGAAAATGACCATCCTCATGTATGTCTGCAATAAACGTCAGAGGATCATCTTCGAATTCGTAATAAACCCCATCGCCATGATGAGCATCTATATCAACATAGGTTATTCTGTTTATAGCATATTTTTTTCGTGCAATAAGAATTGCAATGCCTATGTCATTAAAGACACAAAATCCTCCTGCAGAATTTCGTCTCGCGTGATGAAGCCCTCCAATAGGATTAAATGCATGCAATATTCCGTCTGTCTTTTTCATGACGAGATCTAATGCCTTAAGAGTAGTTCCAACAGTATAGGCAGAAGCATCGAATACGCCTTTATACGCCGGCGTATCACCTAGATCAAGAAAACCTAGTCCATGCTGTGAGGCTTTCTTAACGAGGTCTACATAATCTTTGTCATGGAATTCCAATATGGCCTCTTCTTGTACTTGGTACGGTTTTTCAAGTCGAATCTCAGGAGCTTTGTCAAGATTTAATGCTCTGAACTTAGACCAGAATGCATAGATTCTGTCTGAATTGAATGGATGCGATTTGCCGAAACCATATTTTGCCAGTTCCTCCCCGAAGAATACCGCGGTATTGCACATACGCGTTATAATTTAGTAGCATCGCGAAGGAAATAAGCGTTGTTGTAGGCTGTAATAGTTGACGTTTATCATCAAAAATTACAAGACAATCAATCTGAAATCTATTTCGTCGGATCTTGCAAAGAAAAGAGTATTGGACTAGAGACAATTTGCAGTCCTGTATTCTTATTGGATTTAATCTGGATTGTCTTAGAAATATCTAAGCAGAAATCGTGAAAATCTGTCAGTAGGTCTTAGATTCTTTATTACAGAAATATTTGACATTCATCTGCTACCCGGTAATAGCGTTTGAACAAATCTACATCTCATTTAAGTAAGTATAATAATAATAATAATATGATAAGAAATGATTTAGATTGGTATCAGATCAAAAAACTGCCGTTATTACAGGTACGTCAAGTGGAATAGGCTACGAGATTGCTTTAACAATGGCAAGAAACGCTTTCCTTACATTCGCTACCATGCGTAACCTCGAAAAAGGAAGAAACCTTAAATCAATCGCAGAGAGGGAAAAATTACCATTGAAGTTAGTACAATTGGACGTAACTGATGAGAGATCTGTTAATAATGCAATCCAATCGATAACAACAGAGGCTAATAGAGTAGACGTATTAGTGAATAACGCTGGATATGCACTTGGTGGACCATTTGAAGATCTTGCAATGGATGAAATAAAGGCGCAGTATGAAACTAATTTATTTGGATTGATAAGAACAACTCAAGCCGTACTTCCAATCATGAGAAGACAAAAATCTGGTACGATAGTAAATATCAGCTCAGGAGCAGGAAGATTAGGCTATCCAGGAGGTTCAGCTTATGTCAGTACAAAATTTGCAGTTGAAGGTTTGAGTGAATCTATGTCATACGAATTGGAGCCATTTGGAATAAAAGTGGTACTAGTAGAACCAGGGTTTATTAAGACTAATTTTGCCCAAGCTATGGTGATTGCTAAAAAGTCACAAGAT
>DATDLD010000075.1:0-3224 GCA_036519475.1 Candidatus Nitrosopolaris sp.
CATCAGTCCTTTACTTATCAAGTCTTTCAAATGATGAAAAGATAACTCAGGCAGATATCGCAAAAGCAGCAGGTGTAACAGAAGTTACTATCAGAAACAGAGCAAAGGATCTTAAGATCAAATTTAAATTGAAATAATTGAAAATAATTTGTTATTATTTGAATCATATGAATCAGGATCTGCTATCATCAAATACCGTAGATTCTCCTTTAGAATTTTCATTAAATCTCAATAACTATCTAGTGCTTCGGGAATGTAACACCTGAAGTAACAGCGTTGGTTTATAATGGAGATTTGTCAGAAAAGGAGATAGGTTTAGTAAAAGAAGGCTTTACTGCAATATTGCCCAATCACTCAAAAAGACAGGAGCAGATTGTCAAAAGAAAATGCTCTGACAACATCAGAATGTATAGCATTGAATAGAGAAACCACTCCACGACTTAGTTATATTATATATACAGTTCAGTTTTCCTGTCATCCAGATAAGTTGGAACTACAAATAAATTCATATCAATTTTATCAGAACCATAAATAGACCTAATCTGTTCTTCTTAAAGGGTTACTTATTATAAGGCATCCTTGAGGAAGCTGTGAAATAAGAGTGGCGTATTATTTTTTATCGAATCTTCATTTCGGTGATAGGTGTATATTGCTTCTAAGTATGAATAAAAGAATTGCTGAAAAATAAATAATGTAGTACGCACTTGTTAGTGTTAACTATTTACATACTCTTCTTTTACTTCATTTCCATATTTCATAAGCAGCTTGTGTACTTTTGGATCAATGATAAAACTACAATAGGGTGCATCTTTGTGGTTTTCATAGTAATTCTTGTGGTAATCCTCTGCAACATAAAAATCTCTAAAAGGACTGATCTCTGTCACAATAGAGTCTCTGTAAACCCCGTCCTTTTCAAGCCTTTTTTTTGATTTTTCGGCGATCTCTTCTTGCTTTTGATTATGATAAAAGATTGCGGATCGATATTGTGTGCCCACATCATTGCCCTGTCTATTAAGAGTGGTTGGATCGTGTGTGTGCCAAAAAACATCAAGTATTTTTTCAAAAGGTATAACTTTCGGATCAAATTCTATCTGAATTGATTCTGCATGTCCTGTTTTTCCTGTGCAAACTTGGTTATATGAAGGATTTTTCACTATTCCTCCTGAATAGCCGGGTAGAACAGATTTGACACCTTTGAGTCTCTTGAAGATTGCTTCACTACACCAAAAACATCCATTGGCAAGCGTTGCGATTTCTGTGTTGTCGCTGTTGTTATCATTCATACATTATTTTGGCAGCTCCTTTCCGTTTGGTATAAAATGTAGAGATAGTGAATTGACACATTCCCTAGTATTTTTATCCGTCAGACCCTCTCCTGCAAATTCATGTCCTAAATGTGCGTTACAAGTTGCACATTCTATTTCTGTTCTTATGCCATCGGGATCAGGTACACGCCTTATTGCATTTGGGAAGCTATCATCAAAGCTTGGCCATCCACATCCAGCATCAAACTTGCTTCTCGATGAAAAGAGAGGAGCATTACACCTTCGACAGATATATGTACCATCTTCATAAAAATTGTCATACTGGCCTGTAAAAGGAGCTTCTGTTGCTTTATGTATGATGACTCTCTCTTCTTCTGGGTTAAGTTTATTGTGAATCATGTACTCTATCTATAACCACATAAGATTTTGAACCTTTTGCTGTCCTATACCCGTAACAAAGTATCCATAGAAAAAATTGTGTAATAACATCGCCATTAGCTACATATTTCATAATTTATTGCTTGATTATCAGCCTCAAGAGCTAGAAGTAGCACCACCGGTAGCAGGTACTATTCTATAGATGCTACCGTCATAAGTAAGAACATACAGATATCCGTCCCCAGCACCAACTTGTATATCTGTAATTACACCAAAACCCTGTCCAAATATTACTGATGGAAGCTCATCATGAGTGTCTGCAATTTTATCTTCAAGTGCGCCATTCAACAATAATCCTGTTCTGTCTGCATCTAATTTAAAGTTGTATAGATTCCCAGTGTTAACATCTCCTATGAAAATAGTATTTTCATATTGTTTTCCTAGTTTGTCTGAATTCAAGAATTTTAATGCAGTAGGACCAATTGTTTGCTTCCATACGAATTGTGGGTCATGATACGTGCCCATACCATTAAATGTCACTAGATCATGTGTTGGCTCAAAATCTGCTGGTGCAAATGCCATCACTTTAATCCATCCACTGTTGAATCCAGGTTGAACGAGATTTATCTCATCATCACTGTTAGCTCCATTCTCTGTGTCCCATAAATTCCCTGTCACAGGATCAAAGTCTATACCGAAACTATTACGTATACCGTAAGCATAATACGCCTTAGTTGGATCTTTCTCTCCTAGTGGATTTGGTAATACTAGCTGACCATCTTGTGTGACTCTTAGTATACCACTGGTCCCATCAAGTTCAACACCACCCTCAACATTTTGAGCCTGACCGTCATCATGACCTCCAACATCACCAATAACAGCATATAGATTATGATCCGGACCAATCACTACTTTACCTCCATCATGATTATTTTCTTGCTGTAGATCAAGAGATGTGGCAGGCAAGTCCAGAAGAAGCTGAGGGTTTTCAAGTTTGGTTTTATCCGAAGATAACTCATATCTATAGAGATGGTTTCTTGTTATTACTCCACCATCATTACCAGTAATTGTTTGATTCTCAGTATAATATAGAAATACAGGAGGAGAAGGAGAGCTATTACTGCTACTCTCGTTGTTATTAATAGCAATTCCTAACATACCCCATTCAACTTGTTTACCGATATTATCAACTTCTAGCAGTGGTGCTGATAACATCTTCCCATCTACAATTCTACTTACTGTTCCTTGGTTTTTCTCTAAGACAAGAATATCATTAGGACCTAGAAATGCCATACTGCTAGGATTCTGAAGACCTTGGAAAACTTTTTCTACCATCAAATTAGGGTCGTTAACCGTGGGCCCTCCTACTGCTGGTGTAGCTCTCATGTAGGCAGCGTATGCAAGAAAGTTTCCATATGGCAAAACTAAACCAAAAACAAGAATTGCAGCAAGAGACAAAGATAATAATAATATTGATAGCTTCTGGGGATTGTAGCAAGGATGCATCAAGTCCTGTATGCCCTTTTTCCCTTTTTTAAACTGATCCTATATTCGATTGTGAATACTGTATCTATTTTCCAG
>DATDLD010000076.1:0-7567 GCA_036519475.1 Candidatus Nitrosopolaris sp.
GGATCTGACGTCAAAATACAAGAATAGCATATTATCAATTGAACGTTTACATATCAGGTCAGAGAGGGTCGCACTACTAATTAGCATCATTATTGTATTAAGTGTCTCTGCGGCTTTTACCTTTGTTATTACTACTACCACTAGTTCTCCAGTTTATTTAAAAAAAATAAAATTAACAAAATTATTCCTTCGCCTGAGTCTCATCAGGCTCTATAGATTTAATGAACGTGTGCTCTTTGAACGACTTGTATCAGTATGTATCTCCCATCATGTAAGATAACATAAGGTAACACTTCAAACCCCATCTATTTGCGATTTATGAGCTATTGAGTATTGAATAGTCCATAGGTAGTCCGTGCTCATACATTGTGATCTACTGAATGATTGTAGTGTTAGATACGATAATGTTATTACCGTTATTATTATCATTGTGTAAAAAGATACATTTCCCCCAACTGTTTCTGCTATTTCTGTTTTTGCTGCAGCTGTAGCGACCAATTTGAAAATCTATTATAAACTTTCAGCTACATACTTTTCGAATTGATAGGTTTTTATGCATTATCTATCAATCCATTGCTATACATGGCTCAAAATAACTTTGTTGAAGTTGGAAAAGTAAATGAAATTCCTGATGGAAAAATGAAACATGTTGAAGTTGATGGAAAAGAAGTATTAGTTGCTAATGTAGGTGGTAAGTTCTATGCGATAAGTGACAGATGTGGTCATATGAATGCCCTACTTTCAATGGGCAATTTAACAGGAAACACTGTAACATGCCCTTTTCACGGCGCAAAGTTCGATATTATAACAGGAAAGAAGCTTACGGAACCAATTTTAACTCCACCCCAAGAGATGGAACCATTACCACCAAGCTGGCAAAAGTTTTTTGAATATGTGGGTCAACTTATGGCTCACATCAAGACATATGATCAATCAACTTATGAAATAAGAATTGATGGAGATAGGATCAAGATCAGGATTTAGTACACAACTTGCATTTTGATGCTTCAGCTATACAACGCAGAGCAGATGAAAAGGAAACTCTTTATTGCGCAGATGAATACCGTTTTTTGAAATAACGTTAATCTACTTGCTATATGGAAGAAAACTTAGAAGCCAACTCTTATTAATATAAGAACAGTAACTACGCCCTTGCCTAGGCTTAGCATCTTTTATTCTTAGTATTGCTTAGTATTGCAAAAGACTAGAATGTCAAAAAAAATTGCAATGACAGATTTTGAGGACACTGACAAGATATTCCCATTGAAGGGAGCAAACAAATTGGGTGTAATACTATTACAATTACCTCCAAGTATTACATACACCAGCCTAAGAGCTATGAAGAAGAATCAATTTCTCTTACACTCAAGTCTGTGAAATCCCATTTCACATTATCTGATCTAAATGTCACAATAGGTCCAGAATTTGTTATTATGTAATCTTTCGGTCTACTGCACCCAGCACTATAAAACTCCTTGTCTGAACTTCGAGCATACCAGCCACCATCATCGATTAGTTCTGTTACTTTTTTCCATTTATTATTATTTCCATCATCTAAATACGACTCCATCTTTACTGCTGTGTCGTTATTTATGTTATATATCGCTACTTTCCATCCTACCCATCTGCCTAAAAGCATAGTATTAGTAGCAGTAGCTTCGGCTCTTTCTGCTGTATATCCGCCTGTATGCCATATCTCTTTTTGCCAAAAAACTTCACCATTTATGCGTATAGAACCTTTCAAAGAAGTTCCTTCGCATGGAACAGTGTCACTATGTTTGCCCCCTCTCGCATACCACGTCAGTGCATCCTTTGGAGATGACGACGAAATTACCTTAGCGTAACCAGTAATTTCCATATTCTTCCACTTTTTTTGGCCTTTAAGAGTATTTACATTCATTCTCACTTGATCTTCGTATTTACCAGTTTTACCTTCTATCTCCCATGAATCATCAGAGTTTTTTGTTATAGAGGACCCCAGATCAAATATTCCATCTCTTGCTGGATCCTTGATATTAATAAACCACTCTCTTCCACCTTTCGATGTAGGATAGATTTCCTTTGGTTGAAACTTGTGTACTACAAGGCTAATAGGTGTAGAGGATACTAAAAAGTAATAGTAATAAACAAAAATGCTAATTGTAATAATTGTGATCCCAAGTAATACGATTAATATTCGCAAGTTAGTTTTTGTCAAGACTTATTTGAATGAGCATAATCTCACAATAGTTCAAATGAATTTATCATATCAATTATAGTTGGGGCATAAGTCGGGTATTTAGATATCTCTGCACTATATCGAATTTGATATATTTTACCGTTCTTGATAGTCCAAACTATACTAGTTTTGTAGTTATGTCCAGCATCCGCATTCGTTCCGTTCAAAAATACTATTTCATGTCCTGGATTACCTGAAAGTAGATGTAGAGTTGACTCTTGAAGCTTAAAAAAGTTTCCAACTCTGTTGCTTTCAACTGACTTAATCGTATTAATTTCATTTGACGAATATTGTTCTAATGTAAGATTTGTGTTGGAAGATAAATTAGTAATAGATAATGTGACTAGAGCCGCCTTCTGCGGCGCACTAAAGTAAATACCCAACTCATTACTGGTAAAATTCCAATCGGAAGGATATGATATTCTGAAGCCGAGTGTTGGTTCTTCTACTGTCAAAAATCGTGTCGTTTTTGTTGTCCCCGTCTGCGCGTTTATCTTAAGATCCATTACGGATAATAATAAGAATAAACAAATGCTTGTGATCCCAATTAAATAAAGAATCTTCAATATTTTAGACATCATACAAGTTCCTTCTGATAAATATTGCGTAACCCACTGACACTGATAAAAATGTTTTTGATTTAGATTTCAAAAAAGAATCTTAAGATTATGCAACAATCGCGAAAACAATTAACGACAAATATTAAAGTATACATTGACGAAAGACCGCCAGAAGAATATGAGTAATGTCTTGCTGATCCAATTCAATCTTAATGGAAGCATAGAATATTGCTTCAAATACAGAGGATAAAAGAGAAAAAAATACATGCATTCTCTTTAGCTAAAGAATGTTATGTAATAGGATTCGATCTACTACAAATGCTGATATAATTCATGATGCCATCAGATTCGTAGCAGAACGTCAAAAAAAGAGAGATTGAAATTGATTACTTCAGATAAAGAAGACGAGTCTTACAATGTATACACAAGCCCGGCAATTGATCCAACGACGTACTAAACTATCGATCTGTTATAGTGATGTAAATCAAAAACAATCTTAGAGCATGAATTCAAAAATCTGGAAAATATATTACTTTCTGTACGATCCATAGATCAATGATAGAAGATGTTATTAGTAGCAGTTGAGGAAGGTGTAGCCCATATTTCCTTCCATTGCGAATTGCAGTTATGGCATTTGATCACTTGAAGAAATTGATTGCTTCTGTTTGTTTGATATTTTTGAATGTATATTTCATGATAAGATTTGTTATTATCATTGCATTTGGAATAGAAAAACGGATTCATAATAATATTTTTTTTAGTTTTCAAAACGTCGTTATTGTTATTCAATTCTGCTGGGATGATACCGTATAAGATATACAATAAGTCATATTAAGCAATGGACATTAAAAAAATTATCTATTCTACTGTTGTAGTAGTAGTAGTATTACACTACACTTACCAATCTCCCTTGTTCCATACGACGGTTTATCTAACGACGTGTCGAATAGATACGCTCATTCAATATGAAACATAAATTGTACTCTTGTTTAAATTTCTTGCATACATGACTGAACATTATAACTTAAAGTATTATTGATTGATTAGTTAGTATTGCTATAGGTCTATGTTCGATTTTGCTATTCCTACCTCAATAACTCTACTCTTTACAAGATATGGATTATTAGGTCTCTTTGTAAATGGAATGCTATCTTCCGTTATCCCTATTCCAACTGAACTGACAATATCTGCTTTGCTGGCTTCGGGACAGAGCCAACTGAACGTGTTAGTCGTTCTGACTTTAGGATCAGTAATTGGAGGATTTCTTGCTTATTACCTAGGGTATACTGGAAAAAAGATGTCGCATATAATATACAAAAAATCTAAGAGTGAAGATGATGGCATCGATAATGATAATAATAGTAATTATTATTATAACGACAAGGAGAAAAAAAGCCATATTCTATTAGAAAAATACGGCACGTTAATTATTTTTTTATCGCCATGGATACCTATTGCTGGAGATATAATACCTATAATTGCTGGAGTAAAGAAATATAATTTCAAAAAATTTGCTGTTGCTATGGTAGTAGGTAAAACAGTAAAGGCAGTAGCAATAGTCTATTTTCTTGCCATAATTTTATCTCTTGTTTTTCATTGATTTGGATCATGAATTAAAGGACATACGTGATGTTTTTAGCAGCTGGTGGATTAGGGCCGTAGAAGGATTATCCCTTCGTATCAAAGATTTGGAACTAGAATCAAAGCCAGCTAGAGTTTTTCTGAGAGGTGAATACACGAAAACTAAAACAGACAGAGTAATATTTCTAACTGATGAAGTTACCCAGCAATTAAGGCTATGGTTAGATTACAAGTATAGAACACGAAGAGTTTGCTTCAAGGATGAAAGAACAGGAAAAACAATTACAGAGAACAGAACTCCAGAAAGAAAAGAAACTGACTTACTTTTTGCTATTTACCAACAAAGGCCTGATCCTAACCGTCTCTATGATGCTTTTGGTAAATCTTTTGCAAAGATATTAGATCGGGTTGGTAAAGGTGCTAAGGAAGACGGGAATACAAATCGCAGGCAAATCACTTTTCACTCTTTCAGACGATTTGTAAAAACTACTATATCTGACCTTAGTTATGCTGACTATTCTGAATATTTCATAGGACATTCTGGCTCTACATATTGGCGCAAAAAAGATTCTGAGAAAGCAGAACTATTTCGGAAGATCGAGCCCTACCTAACGTTCCTGAATGTGCATCAACTGGAAAGACAGGGAGCAGACATTCAAAGTAAGGTAGAAGAATTGGAAGACTTGAATCAATCATTAAGAAATCGTGATAAGATGAAAGATGATGCAATAGCACATCTCTCAGACCAAATTGTTGCTATAACTACTAGGTTACAGGAAGTTGAGAGAAGACAAGTTTATCAAATTTAGCGTTATGGCGATTACACCCTTTCTAAGTAAGCTTGCTACCTTCTTTTGTCTATTTTTTAACTCTGCTTGTATCCATAGAGTCTCAAATATAGAGGCATATGATAATACTGTTGATTCGCTGTTAGAATATGTTGCTAATTCAAGGACTTCATTAGAATCATACTCATCATTATCTTTTTCATGATCCTTTACTTCTGCAGTCAAGCACAGTTCCTTATCTACTATGACGGTCATGACTTTGTTCTGCTGTTGCTTTTCGAGAAATTGAATTTCTATGAGGTCAGAATTACTCTTCGTAAATAATAGTTCCCTTTCTATTATTTCCTTTACGGGCTCATTAACTAGAATTCTGATCTTTACTCCATGCTCCGCTGCATTCTTTAATAATTCCAGAAGATATTCTTGCTCGTATTGATATAATCTCTTTATTTGTTGCTGTGGTTGTTGGTAGTATTATCAGTATTTCTTCAGCAGCTGATTTTAACAAATTATCAAGGATTTTTTGTGTTTCATAAGGATCTTGTATAGTATCCATAAATTCTCTTCTCAACCCTTGTTCGATTTCTTTTATCCTCTGTTTTGCAGGTATTGCTTTCTTCCAAAGCATATCAAAGAAATATTGTTGTTGTTCTACAACTGACTTAACTGTGCTTATAATAAGTTGAGGTGGTGGTGCTGATTTAATACTAGTAGCACTAGCATGATATACTTTTCTGTCAGCAACTCCAAAGTTTCCTTTTACTTCATCTAAATGTCTAAGTTCAGTGACAACTTTCATCAGTTCTTTACAATATTGAACATTCTCTTTTGTAAATTCTGAAATGAATCTTATCCTCACGCCTCTATTCTTCATATCGACATATGCCTTTGTGACAGGATGATTAGGAATAACAAATATTGACGGACCATTAAGATCTACGCACCCATCGACAGTATGTTCAATAGCATAACATGCGTCTACTGTCTTTCTGACAATTTCATCTGGATCATACAATACCTCGGTCTTCTCCCCAACAAAAGAATGTCCATCCGAATTCGGCACGAATTACGTAAAGAAATACACTATCATATTAAGATTAATAATGCGACTCACTCCACAACTATTACAATAATTTCGATCTTACAAAGAATAGGAGATCTAGCTATCTGAATAAGCTTTGAGATAACCATCGTGAATATTTCAATAGGTATATTTTGTTTAGGGAGACTAGTCAACTTGATTGTATAGTCATTCACTTACCGTTTCACTTTCATTAGACCATATCATATCATTCATCAACCAACTCATGTCCCTTTGAAGCAGTTTAGTATACATATCTACGCGCTTTGGACTATATTTTGTCCTTCCAGCAGACAACTCATATTTTATTGCTGATAACTCCTGAAAATGCATCTCTGCTTCTGACTGCAAGTATCTTTCCAAGGAATCACCCAGCCTGCCATGCGGTTGCAATTACGTCCTATATATTAATAATAAGATCATATATGAAAATCTTTGATTGGTTGTATGCTACCATTCTATTTGATATGAATTTGTTTTTATTTTACATTCAATAATCATTAAGTTTTAGATTGATATGAAAGAGGACAACAACTATAATTTCAGGACTCGAATCTTTTTTGGCGTCTTAATCGATGTTATTTAAAAATTGTTCGCAGGTGGTGCTACCATTTGGCTGTCTTTACACAAATATTAGCTAGTTGATCAGATAGTAATTGAAAGGATGTCAGAGGTCTGTCGTATACTTTTTTAAGATCGACAAAAAAAGTTGGAAGGGAGTTAAGTAGACTTCGCCATTATTATGGAGTATCATCCTTAACAGGATTTTGTGTTGACTATGGTTGATTACCGACTACAGTTCCTGCGTTATCGTGTCCTTGTGTTTGGCCTAGGAGGCTTTGACATCTAGCATTTTCGTTTATACAAGACTGAGCTGCAGTCTGGTGAAAACTAGTTCGTTTGTGTCCTCCAGCAAATGCCTGATTTGTCAGCGATGATACAGCTGTTGTGGCAATTAGCAATGCTGCTACTGCTGCTATTGCTATTATTGCAAAAGTAGTGTTGTTCTTCATAACTTCTGATTACATTAATTCCTTCTGGCTTAATTGCATTAAGAGAAATAATGTGCTAGTTTCACTGCGATATAAAAATAAGTAATAACTAGAATGAGAATTGACTTAGCTAATATACTTGAAAAGCGCATCGTAATTTTTTACTACAGGATATCTCTAGTTAGTTATGGTGACCCATAATAATGATTGCATAGTTACAGAACTATTTAAATATTTAAATATCTGGCGTTATCAGAATATTTAATGTCAACAAAAGGAGAAGGAGAACAAAAAATAGAGATAAAGAAAACAATAGTCATTGACGCTTCACCAGAAGTTGTTTTCAA
>DATDLD010000077.1:0-12982 GCA_036519475.1 Candidatus Nitrosopolaris sp.
GAATAACCGGATACAAATCGCCACCTTTTATTCAATGATCTAGATATTCCTATCCTTGAAGTTGAGATTGTAGTAGGATGAAGCGCTCCATTTTCTACATATTCTACGTGTAACTCGCTTCTGGCATCTGTGACGTCCATCCCAGAGATATTCTTGCTAATACTAAATGCCTGGCTAAGCCTTCCTGGGCCAGATAACAACAATAATTCGTCAGAGGTTCTTCGAAAAAACTTCATAATCTCGACCCCTTCTACCGGCTCCAAGGCCCGAACAAGAACTGCACCTGCCTCGCTTTTTTTTGAATGGGCAGAAATGTTCAAGCAATAATGATTTCCGTATATGAAGTAGACATATACCTTTCCAACATCACCAAACATGATTTGGTTTCTCAAGGTAGGACCTTTAAACGCATGGCTAGCAGGATCATTTCGAAAACCATAAGCCTCTGTTTCAACAATTGTCCCAGATAGGCGCAATAGTTTGTTATCAGAAATACTCATTATCCGAACGAGTCTCTTACCAATCAAATCATTTGCTACAATATTAGTTGACCTAGCATAGAAGGAACGATCTGGGCACAGCATTTCCACTGCTGTTAAGATTCTAATCTAGTTTGATATAAATTGTCATCTCAAAAAAACCCCTGAGCACATCTGATTATTTCAGAAAACGCTTTGAGCAGCGAATTTTCAAAACATAGTAGATTTTTTGAAATTACGTTGTGCTAGAGTTTGCCTTCTATGGTCAGAGAAGTGAGTAAAGAGACATGTTCACGCTCAAAACTGAGTGATACGCCTAAACATTTCGTACCTGTAGTCAATATCTACTTTAGTTATTTCAAGTAACTTGTTGACACCAAAATCCTCTATAGCATAAGCGCCCAAGACGTTTCCGTAAATCACCGCTTCCTTCAATCTTTCTATAGTCAAGTCTTTTTTGTAAGAAAGATATCCCATAAAAGCTCCAGCGAACGAATCTCCGGCACCAGTAGGATCAACCATTTCTTCAATAGGGAACGCAGAGGCTGGGAAGATTATATTGTCAAGAACCAATAGAGAACCATGTTCTCCTTTTTTTATAACTACAAGGCCTGGGCCCCAAGACAATATGATCTTTGCACATTTTATCAGGTTTGCCGTTCTGCATAAAATTCTTGCCTCTTCATCGTTAATAACAACTCCGTTAACCTTGCTTATCATTTCTATTACATCTTTTCTCTTGTTGACAATCCAGTACTCTATGGTGTCACACACAATGAATTTTGGATTTGTAAAATATTGTAATATAGCTATATTTTGAGAAGGATCATTATTACCCAGGTAGATGTAATCTGATGAGACGTATGCCTCTGGGACAACAGGTTTAAAATCCTTTATTACGTTTAGTTCTGTTTTGATAGATGTCCTATGATGAAAATCATAGTCGAATGAAGAATCAAAATGAAATGTTTTACCCTCCTTCTTAGTGACTATTCCTCTAGTGTCCACTCTACTATTAAGGATTTTTCGATATTGATTAGGAAAATCTGAGCCTACTACGGCAATAGTAGACGTAGGAGTAAAAAAACTTGAACAAAGCGAAGCAAAGGTAGCAGCGCCGCCTAGAATGTTTGTCTCAGTCTTGAACGGCGTACGAGTTGTATCAAGTGCAACTGATCCAAAGACTGTTAACAACTTCTTAATGCTTTTTTTTAGGCTAAATAAATGTTAATGCGGTATCGGCATGCATAAATATCTTTTGATAGAAGAGTTGACAAGAACCAATGCGATTGATAGTAGCTATCACTGGTAGTTCAGGTGTCATCTATGGAATTAAAATGCTAGAGGTTCTTCTTGAGCTAAAGATGGAGACGCATCTCGTTCTCAGTGAATGGGGAAAAAGAAATATTAGAATAGAAACTGACAAGACTATAGACTATGTTAAATCATTGGCTACGAAGTGGTATTCTAACGATAGTATGGCTGCAGCTATATCGAGTGGTTCCTATAAGACAGAAGGAATGGCAGTGATACCATGCAGTATGAAAACCTTGTCGAGTATTGCGAACGGCTACGATGATAATCTGGTCTCAAGGGCTGCAGGTGTATGCATCAAAGAAACCAGGAAACTAGTAGTCGTACCTAGAGAAACTCCTATTTCCAAGATTCACCTTGTAAATATGCTCAAGCTAGTGGAAGCAGGGGTAGTCGTTTTGCCCGCTATGCCTGGATTCTATTATAAACCGAAATCTATCGGAGATTTAGTTTCGCATATTGTAGGTAAAGTTTTGGATCAGTTTGGAATAGAACATAATATTTTTAAAAGATGGTCCCAGAATTAAATGATTTAAAAATGTCAGCGAAAATCCTAAAATTTGACACAGAAATAAACCTTGCGTAAATAGGCAACGTATAGCGCGGCAAGTTTCGAAACCTTTTTGTCTTAGCCAAGTGATTTGAAGTGCGCAAATCATTTTAATCGAATCATAAAGTTAAAACTACGGATTAGCAGTACAGAAATTATAAAAAGTTCGATGCTCAGGGAATTTACTGTATATAAGTGGCTTGCTTTCATCATCTTTGTTGCTATCCTTTCTGCCGTTACCATAGGAATCGCAAATGCTCAAACAGAAGGTTTAGATAAATTCGGAATAAAGAAAATATATCCAACGAAACCGGGTGGAAGGGAATGGTTTGTCAACACGAGCAATCCAAAGAATGACTCTCTTTTTTCGATTACCTTTAATCCTGATATTAAAAAGCAAGCTGATAGTTCATGGCATATCTCCTATCCTAAAGTTAGGATGAATGTTAACACATCAACGGGTGCAGAACAATGGAAAAATGTAGAAGTGACTGGGTACGCTAAGGTGCTAACTGTTAATTCGTCCAACCTCCGAACCATTCAGAGTGCCGATGATGATAACCTTAATGATCTAGCGTGGTACGCGAGAGGTGGCAAACATAATAATAGGATGCCATGCGAAGGAACCGCGTTAGTAGGTGGAATCCACACCGATGGTACCGTAGGCTGGAAAAAGATAATCTGGTTTACGGGAGGATATACAAGTGAACGAGATAATGCGAAAGTTACTGACTCTATATTGGGAAGGTGGATTGGATGGAAAGTTGTGATGTACAATGTACTAAACGGCAGTACAGTCAAAATGGAATCTTATTTAGATTACAATAATAATAATAAGTGGATAAAAGTCACAGACCTTATAGATAATGGCGGATGGTATGCTAACACTTCTGACGACATCTTTAATTCTGCGAAATGTGGCAGATCCAAGGATTATATAGTTTCTAATCCAGGACCTATCGTAACCTTTAGGTCTGACAATATATCATGGGACTTCAAAAATCTTAGTATTAGAGAAATTCAGCCTCCATAAATTATCGTCCTTTGATAGCATCGAGGACTACTGATTCACTAAATTCATATATATTGAAATATTTTATGTATTATTGATTGGACGTATAACCTTCTGTCTAGAGTCCAACCTTACGACATTTGTATTTTTTGTTAGCAGGACAAAATAACTTTCTGCATCATTTAGCTAGATAGCTTCACAAAGTATGGCCTTCCTACAACCAGAAGCTATTTCTGCAGAACTAGGAAATACAAATTACTTGTTTTGTTTTAATATTTTCTTGCCTGGATTCATGATGTAGGTAGGATCCAGTAATTCCTTTATTCCTAGGAATAGCGAATAGATTTGTGTACCGTACATATTGGAGATATGATTTACCCTGCCTAGACCATCTCCATGTTCACCACTTATTGTTCCGCGAAGTGATATAACCTTTTTAAAAACCTGATCGGCCAGATGTTCAATCATTCTGATTTCACTTTGCGAGTCCAGATCTATCATAGGTCTTGTATGTAGATTCCCATTTCCTGCGTGGCCATAGAATACATAATCTAGATTATTCTTAGCATATTTTTCTATGAGAAAACGTGTGTATTCAAGAAGGAAGTCTGTATGAACAACTGTATCTTCAATTAGACCAATAGGCCTTCTGCTTCCGATCGTCAATTTCATTACATGGTTCAATGCAGATTTCCTTGATTCCCAGATCCGATTAATGCATTTCTCATCACTGGCGCTCTCCAGAACCCTACATTTACCAACCAATCTGTATTTGCAACATGCTGCCTGAAGTTCTATCCTTTTTCTTTCACGACCAGCAAATTCTACAAACAATATGGTTCGCACATGACTATGATCAAGACCATCCTTGTCGACATTTCCGAGAACCGTATGATCTAGCAATTCAACAGCAACGGGAGAGTCTAGCAAGATTGAGGGTATAACAGACACAGCGGATAATAAATTATTAAACCCCAATACCAGTAATTGACGGCAATCTGGAAGGTCTAGTATCTTTAGTCGGACAGAAGTTAAAATTCCTAAAGTTCCTTCAGAGGCGGCAAACAGTTTTTGAGGAAAAAATTTGTCATTACTAATTACCGAGTCTAGACGATAACCACATGAATTCTTTGTCACCTTGGGGTATCTTTGCCGGATTAGATCCAGTTTATCTCCTAGTAATCTGAAAATCCGTGTCATTCTATCATCCGAATCATTATCGCTAATCGTTCCAATACTACCATCTGAATAAACTACAGTGACGCCTTCTAAAAAATCGATAATACTTCCAAATCCCAGAGCATGTGGTCCACTCGCGTTATTTGCAACCATTCCGCCGATTGTACAGTAATTACTACTCGCGGGATCAGGGGGTAGAAATTTTCCTTTTCTTTTCAATTCTTTATCTAAAACACCCTTAACGATTCCTGGTTGGACTACTACGTAGTTGTTTCCAATCTCGGTGATCTTATTCATATATTTTGTAAAATCAATAATGATATTTTGCGAAAGAGATTGTCCTAGCAGTCCAGTCCCAGCTCCTCTCGCGGTCAGAGATACATTTTTTGAAAAAGCATACTTACATATCGCACTCACGTCCTCTTGGTGCACAGGAAACACAACTAATGACGGCATGATGGAATAATGGCTCGCATCCACAGAGTAATATCTTCTGGTCCATTCGTCATCCAGAATTTCTCCCTCTGCAATAGTCCTCATATCTTCAGCAATGCTAGACATGCTAGCTACCAAAAAAGAGTAACATCCGTTAAGATAGATAATCTATGAGTAATCTCTAGTCCAGTAGAACGAATCGTGAAAAAATTGTGTCTCTCGATAACCTCTATCATATTAAGAAGCGTATATTCATACGCAGTATATGAATTAAATTGCTGATTACTCCTATAATAGCAAGGCGTCAATGCTATAGATATCGCTGATTTCCTCTAGGCTGTTGCTTGGTCAACTTGAATTTATCGACGTCAATTTAGCAGTATTGGTTTTTTAAAATGTCTTGCCTCCCTTTCAGAGGAGGATTTCTTTTTAGAGCGTTGCGCTCTCGATATTCAGACTGGAGAGCCAGTGTGAGTTCTTGTATGTCATTAATTGAACTGATTAAAGCCTCTGTGCCATAGGATGGTATTTTATTCCACAGAGGATCCCTACGAGATCTTGCTTTCTTTAGATTTGATTTTTTCGTGCTTTCAATCAATTACATAAATCAAGCTTTGATTGTATTTACGTATTTGGATTCATCAGAGGGAACTAATTAAGTTATACCTTCCCATATCGAGTTCGCAGGCTCTATCTGTCACTTTGTGATAAATCGATGTCACAAATAAATTTAAGCAGAGGATTGTAAGAATCTTAATTAGCAATACTTTACCAATATTATTGCAGGTATTTTGTTTGATAGCCAATGTTACTCATCTGGATCTAAATGCTCGCGGTGGGAGTGAGAGACTTGCTATCGCGACAATGGAAGCTCTGTCACAGTTGGAAGACGTTGAACTTGAACTCTCAACATTTCAGAGACCAAACATTATTGAGCTCCAAAGCGCATTTGGCCAAAGGAGTGTTTCGGTCATAAAGAAGGTAAGGACAATGAGAATACTTAATAGCTTCGATGAATTGAGTGAAAAGAAAGAATATGATCTTAACATAAATACACATGGAGATCTTCTTCCTTTTTACCAAGCAAATTTTTCAGAGCAATTCAATTACCTATTGCCACTTTCCGGCGGCCAAATATCTTATCGACACTCAAGATGCAGAGTATATTAAGCTGATGAATAGATTGGCGTCAAAAAAATCAACTTCTAGAGCATCGACTGAAAGACTTTTGCAGTCGGCAGATATAGCATATGTCAGCATGATGAACAACTCCACTATACTTACGAATTCACAGTATAGTAGTAAAGCGATTAGTAAAACATTTAATTTGACATCAGTCGTATTGAGCCCTCCTGTAGACGTAGATACTTTTCGGAAGGAGGTATTAACGCCATCATTACCAGAGGAAAGAAACAATCAAGTCCTCGTAATATCTAGATTTAATCCAAGTAAGAAAATAGAAAATGCGATCAGACTTGCAAAGTTACTAAAACAAAATGGAATTGGAAAAAGGATGAAAATTGTGGGAAGCTTATCACCTGACAGACTTGACTACTACTCTTCGCTACTAACTATGGTAAGAGATTATAAGCTAACAGACTACGTCAAATTTGAAGTAAATGTAACATTTCAAGAACTTATGACAAATATGCGCGAATCGAAAGTTTATTTGCATCCGTTACCTGGTGAGCCTTTTGGAATATCGACCGTAGAAGCGATGAGCTCTGGCTTAATACCAGTCGTGCCTGAGATTGGAGGCCACACAGAATTTGTACCACTGAAGTATCAATTCGGTACCTTTGGGCAAGCTGTTAAAGCTGTGTCTGCAGCATTCAATGCACCATATGAAGAAAGTGTCCTGATAAGTGATTCCGTACAATTGTTTTCTATCAAAAATTATATCCAAAGATTCAAACAAATCGTAAATGAACTACCGCCCCTATTGTCAAGCATGTCCTAACATAATTCTATAGACATCAGCTACGACTTGATTTCTGCAAGGTTCTAAGATAGATTCGTAGCCTTTTTATCTCCACACATTACCGTTTTTGACTTTTATTGTACTTCTGTGTCGATAGATTGATAGTTGTCATATTTGCAAGGATTTTTGCATAAAGCAAAAACGTTAAGATTATCAATAAATACATTGAATGTAGATTATCACTACATCCCAAGTGGATAACTGTGAGCGAATTTAGCTTCCGAGATAAATAATTTGATCTTGTTGATTCACAATTAAGATGGGAAATTTCTTGTAGAAGTAAATGACTCAGATTCCGCATCTGTTCATAATTAAAAGATGCATGATATCAGCAAGCTATTGATTTTAACTTTATTCCATCATAACAGAGAAATCGTAATTTTATGCGTACGCATTTTTACGCTCTATCTTTGGAGAAGATTCTATCGAAATATTCTGACTGTTCCCGTGTGGGTTCAGTAGATTCGCCTTCCTCTACGTTTGCTAGGGTCTTCGCCAGCTTTTTCTTATATTCAAGTTGCATCTGACGTGCGATCTGTATCCTTTGAGCCTGTGGTGATCCTGCGCCATGCATTGATTCTGTCAAATATCCAACAGCATTACGGCCTAGTGTCATATTTTCAATCAATCTCAAAATCCTTACTCTATTTTCCGTTGAAACGCCTTTTCTTCCCTTTAGATATTTTTCCAATAAGGGACCTACGGCAGCGCTCCTGAAGTCTTTCTCAGATGGCATGGTCACCATCAATCCCCCTGCTATGTCCTGAGCTAACCTACTAATCTCGTAAGGAAAGCGGGTAACATTATGCTTGCAAACGTTTGCTAGCATATCATCATTTTGATAATTGCCGGAAGCAGTCTTGTGGGCCTGATAAGATGAAGCAATACCTGCAGCGAAAATTGTTTCGTTCATGTGTGTCATCTCTACAAGCTTGTCCTTGATATGCGACGCGTTTGCTACGCCGTTATAATCCGCAATAGCAGCAGCAGCTCCAATTAGCACATCACCAAGACCGGTTTTGCATACGTAACTTCTTCTATGATAACAGGTGAACCGTTCTACTAGCATAGACGCAAACTCTACTTCGCCGTACATGAAAATTAGTTCATTCGGTATGTACACATTATCAAAGATGATCATGGCTTCTTGGCCAGAAAATTTAGAATTTCCTGCATCCATGTCTCCTCCTTCCATACTTCTAGTATCACATGATTGTCTACCATATATGTAAGTGATGCCCTGTGCATCTGTTGGTATCGCGCCAACTATAGCATACTCTTTGTCAGCCGACCCAAGCCTCATAGTTGGCATAACAATTATCCAATGAGAATTAATGCATCCAGTTTGATGCGCTTTTGCGCCCGTAATATATACACCCTTCTCATCTTTTTTTACTACGTGAACGAACATGTCGGGATCTTCCTGTTGCGACGGTGATAGGCTACGGTCTCCCTTTACGTCAGTCATTGCACCTCCTATCATCAAATTCTCATTCTGGACCATTTTGATGAATTCAATAAGATGCTTATGATAAACAGTCCCGTATTTTGCGTCAATCTCAAACGTAGTAGAATATAGCGAGTTTAGGGCATCCATCCCGACACAGCGTTGAAAGCAAGTAGCAGTCAGCTGTCCCAGCTTCCTTTGCATCTTATTCTGATTTACCAAGTCGATAGCGTTCTCTGCTATATGTAGAAACCTATTTACCTTCATGCCAGTTAGGGAGGACTGCACGGAACCGATTTCCGGTTGTTCATTAGCCAGATCGTATGTCTCAGCTATTGCATTAATGCTTGGCCGGATCATTGGATGGTCTACTGGTTCCTTTACCAATTCACCAAACAAATAGACCTTGAGATTTCTACCCCTGAGGCTCTTAATATATTCAGCCCCATTCCTAATAGGCATACCAAAATAACTACTTCTCGATATTATTTATATCTTCTTAACTTGTTTATTTAAAAAAAAGTAAAAGCATAATCACTTGCCTTATTTCAACTTTTGGCCGGTCTGGCTTTGAATGACGACCAATTTCTGTATGGCATCTATACTATGCATCTTCATACTAATTAACGCTCTCAAGAGGATGCCATTAAATATCATCAAAAGCGACGATAAGATGCAATAACACGAGAGCAATCTTTTTTAAATCTAAATGCTGGCTACAATCTGTGAAAAACCAGCAATTTGATTTGGGAGCGTTAATACGCGCATGTCCAGACTTTCCAAGGCCAGGAATCCTTTTCAGGGATATTAATCCAGTTCTTCGTAACTACCATGCCCTGAAATACATTGCAAAGGAATTTTATTGCAGATTTAGGAGGCGCCGGATTCAAGCTGTTGCTGGTATTGAATCACGTGGCTTCGTAATAGCAACTGCTATAGCGTTAAAATTCGGCGTAGGCATGATACTTGTTAGAAAAGCTGGCAAGTTGCCAGGCCCAACGATTCGCAAAGCATATAATATCGAGTACGGAACCTCGGTGATGGAAATTCAAAAAGACGCCGTAGAGAATGGTCAGGGTATTTTGGTTGCAGATGACCTTATAGCAACTGGGGGGACGGCTACAGCTGCGGCACAGTTAATAGAGGAATTGGGAGGTAAGGTTTTAGGTCTGGGATTTGTAATAGAATTGGCTAACCTAGATGGGGGAGAGAGGCTAAGAAACTCAGGCTATAAGGTTGATTCGCTATCCGTATATTACTAAATGATGACTACCACATCCTCAGCCGATATTGGAATTATTGGTGGGACAGGAATCTACGATTCTGAATTATTTAGCAATGAGAAAACTATTAAGGTTTATACTCCATTCGGTGATCCATCAGACCTTTTAACGATTGGTGAATTCGCCAGTAAGAGAATAGCGTTTATTCCTAGGCACGGAAAGGGACACCGAATTCCACCTCATAGAATTAATTACCGGGCTAATATCTGGGCGCTTAGAGAGATTGGAGTAAAAAGAATTATCGCCCAATCCGCAGTGGGTAGTCTAAGAGGCGACTTTAAACCTGAAGATACGGTGTTTCCAGATCAATTTATCGATTTTACAAAGTGCAGGCAATACAGCTTCTACGATGGGGGAGAAGTTTGTCATGTTTCAGTCGCAGATCCATTCTGTAGTGACCTACGGACCTTAGTTATCGATCTCTCGAAAGAATTAAGTGGTGGCTTTCATGAGAAAGGTACCTACATTTGTGTTGAAGGACCAAGGTTTTCGACTAAGTCTGAGTCACAATTTTTTAGGCATTCGGTAGGCGGGGATGTTATTGGCATGACCCTTGTACCTGAATGCATACTTGCTAGAGAGGCTGAAATATGCTACCTTTGCATCTCCACAGTTACCGACTTCGACGTGTGGAAAGATTCCCCGGTCTCTTCTAGTGATGTCATAGAGATTTTACATAAGAATATCGTGAAGACCAGACAGCTCATTTCAGAATTGATACCTCTAATTTCCCTAGATAGAAATAAATGTAAGTGCGGAACGGCCCTTGAGGACGCACTATTGTAGTTTATTCTGTCATTTTATGATTGGTCAAAATGACCACGTCGCCTTCGATCAATTTGCGCTGAATAGTCAATTGCAACTGATCGGGGTCTAGTCCAAACGATTTAGCCCTCATAAGCGTCTTTTTTGATATATTGAGACTGATATTTTGTCCCCCCACCCTACCAAAAGCTATTGCTGAAAATCTAAATTGCTCGCCTTTCAATACAAAATGCCCTGTTAATTTACTGGCGAATTGACCGCCTCTAGCATTTTTAACAAATATAGTTATGGGGGTGGTATCGTCTTGGCTACCGCCTGTCATCATTTTGTACTTTGTTCCGTTAGCTCTACCGTACGGTTAATATTTTTCTCGATCAAGAAACTCCACCATCCACCATCCACTATATTATAATCTTCAACGTTGACAACGATGGAAGTTTCGTCATCGGTATCAATAAATTTAAACTCGCCCTCTTTTGTTAGTTTAACCATTTTCCATCTGTCCCTTCCCTCTCTTTTACTGTTGACAGCGACAGCCCATTTTCTGTCCTTTTCTATTTTTGGCATGCCGATCTCATCTACGATCTCCAGCACTCCAAGTCTTTTTTCTTCACAAAACAATTCCTTGGTTATCAAGCTTCTCCAGACATCGATTGCACCTATTGTCCTTCCCTTCTCATTAATGTTGATGACTCCGAAATATACTATTTTATCGTCAGCTGTTGAATCGTCAGTAGTCAACTAAATACCTCTCTAGACTTATTTGTTCCTTGCATTATTATACGGGGTTTCTAGAACAAGCCCTAGGTTATCTATTTTCGAATTCTTCTTGAAAACGATGTTATCTTCTTCACACCTCCTCCTATAGCGATTAGTAATGGCAAACCTTGGATGTAGGCATTCGTATTCGTTAATCCTAATTTCAATTATCATCCCATTGTTCACTAGTGAATTAGCCAGCTGAGATCCACGCTCATGGGAGCACCCGATGAGAGATGATATCTGGTCAATAGTGACCCTTCCATTTTTTACAATATGAATAAAAATCTTAGACTCCTCCGCGGATACCCCTAATTCATATATGATCACTTCTTCTGCATTGTTAATATTAACCGGCAAACAGGCATAAAGACAAAGAAATAGCTATTTAAATCAATATGGTTAGTTTATAAAAATTGTTAATTTCCTGATAAGTGCATTGATAAAGAAAATCTTTAGCCAATGCAATTCTCCGATAATCGACGTCTATCGGATTCATATTTTAATAATGTGGGTGGATCCGTCTCAATTTACGAAAGTCTAGAATGCCGATGAATATGTAGATTACGAAAATAAATCTGAATCTATACCAGAATTGGATCAGCTTATACTTGAGATAACGAATAATATCCTAGTCGCGTTATCAATATGAAAATTGAGCTTTCATATGTTTCATACTACATGAAAAATTATTTCTTACCTGAAATTGTACGAATCTTTGCATTAGACAACTCTCAAAAACGACTGATTCTACGAGCAATTAAGTGGCTGAAAAAGCTGATAGAGGAGAAGGAGGACCAGATGAACTCGTCCATCTTAAAAAGAGTAATGTTGAACAAATAGGTAACTTCGTTTGTTCCCACTTCAACATGGTTTTTGAAACCCGAGTACAGCTCACTTTACATCACGGACTGCACTATCTTTTCTGATTTCACGCTTACTGATAAATCTCAAGTATTTTTATATCTATATATTGCTGACAATTTTCACTTACGAGCAATAGAAAGAGGTAATACAGGAACAACGATAAATTTACGTATGATGTCATGAGAGCAAAATTATTTTCTAAAAGTTACAACTAACACACTTATCGATCGATGATGTTAAAGGTCAAATCATTTGCAAAATAATTGATGCTATTGAATGATAACCTACCTTAACCTATGATCAAGAGCTACCACTTATGTATATCATATATGCTTTCAATGGTTCTAATTAGGTCGTAATCGTGTTGCAGTTATCACGATTATGTATGAATATTTTTAGTGATTAACGTACTTTATTGCTTTCTATTGGTCTGCAATATGAAATATTGAATTAGGACTTGACCTAGCGGCAGTGATCTTGGAGGTCGCTAACCTTAGACAAGTTTAAGGTATTGACTTTTTGTCTTGAAGGAATATCTTGCAATCCTATCGGAAAATGTATTGGCAAGTATCAAAAAGATGAACATACATTTCTGAGAATGAAGAGTGTATAATATAGCAATATTCTAAACACAGGGAACTAAATACGTCATCTTTGTGATAAGACATTATCTATTACCTTAATTCAAGATTTTCAAGAGACGTTTCTCTAGTGCATTAAAGATTATCAGAGGGCATTTATAGAATAAAATTAAAATGTTATTTGACTTACTCCTATTTGTGTCCCAAGACCAGAGAATATTAAGATGTTTACCAATAGGACTGACAAAACCGTTAAAGCTGATAGCATTATTCCCCTATACCCAGTTGGAAGCAAATGTCTCTTTATCATGATAAGAAATGAAATTGAAA
>DATDLD010000078.1:0-20292 GCA_036519475.1 Candidatus Nitrosopolaris sp.
TCCAAAAAGAGTTAGAAGGTCTTGGATATGCTGATTTAGGATTTGAAGGATTATTTGCAAAATTATTCGAAGATGACAAATTGGTTAGATATCTCGAGAGTAAGGCATCACCAGTGGAGAATGAATTTCCACAATTTGAGGAACTACATAGTAAAAAGAAAGAATTGTTCGCAGAATTATATGGTCTGCTTATTGAATTACAACAAATATCATGTGTATCGATTGATCATGATAAGTTGATTCAAGGAGAAGAGGGAGTAACAGCATACTTAGATATTGAAATTATTAAAAACCAGAAATCTAAGGAAAGGGATGCTTATATAAATACTAAAAAAGTTCCAAAAGAGGACACGATACAAATTGTTAGTAAGCTGAAATCAATATCCGGAGCTCTACAAAATTTGGCTAATAGCTGAGAATAAAGACTTAAGCAACAATATCGGATTCTGTAATTCAAATTAGCGGATAAACGATGCAGTTCGTTCTCGAACATTTACTGACCCTTCCTTAATTTGTATACTTATCACAAAATTATAATTACCGAATATATTGAACGTCATCGTTAAATACGGATGAACGGTTATGGCATATCTGAGGCGAACGAAGAACAAACATTCCCGAGTGTCAAGGACATATTTAGAGCTAGAGAAGTCTTGGGCCAAAGTGTTAGGAAAACCCCTTTGCAAAGGTCAGTTACATTTTCCAAGCTTATAGGATCCAACATCTTCTTGAAACTCGAATCTCTGCAACTGACCGGCTCCTTTAAAGTTAGAGGAGCATTGGCTAAATTGGATACCTTATCTGAAGAAGAACGTAAATACGGCGTGGTCGCTGCTTCAGCTGGCAACCATGCACAAGGAGTTGCTTATGCCGCAGCAAAGAAGAACATTTCGTGCACAATTGTTATGCCTCAGAGTGCCTCACCAGCTAAAGTGGCCGCTACCAAGTCATATGGAGCAAACGTTATCCTGCGCGGATCGGACTATGATGAATCTTGGATCGTGGTACAGCAAATTGCACAAGAAGAAGGACGTGCAATTATCCATGCCTTCGATGATTTGCAGATAATAGCGGGGCAAGGAACTATTGGTTTAGAAATATTAGAAGATTTGCCTGAAGTTAATGAAGTTTATTTACCTGTTGGAGGAGGAGGTCTAGCAGCAGGTATCGCCGTTGCGATTAAAACTAAAAGACCTAGTACTAAGGTTATTGGGGTAGAATCTAAAGCGTTTCCTGCTATGAAACTCTCACTTTCAGAGGGTTCGTTACAGTCAGTTAAGGCAGGCCAGACCATTGCCGACGGTATTTCTGTTAAATCACCTGGAAAACTGACATACGATATTGCCAGAAAATATCTGGACGATGTGGTACTTGTTGATGATGCTTCAATAGTAAAAACAATGTTTTTGCTAATGGAAAGAGCAAAGCTGGTGGTAGAACCATCTGGGGCTGCAAGCTTAGCCTATTTGCTAGCTAACGGTCATCCTCGCAGGAACCAGAATATTGTAACGATACTCTCTGGCGGGAACGTTGATATGTATTTGCTTGGGCAGGTGGTAGCAAAAGGCCTCATGCATATGGGTAGAATGCTGAAAATTTTTATTCAATTGCCTGATAAACCGGGAGCCTTGAAGACTGTGGTGGATGGTATCGCAGAGCTTAGCGTCAACATTGTGGAGGTTGAGCACGATCGATTAAGTTCAAATATATCTGCTGGTAGTGCGGGTGTGTATTTAAGCCTTGAATTGGAGAATGAAAATCATGCTGAACGTCTAATTGAGTTTCTGAATAGAAGAGGCATAGAGTTTAAAGTCGTTAGCTGAGGCAATTTCTGTTCTTTTAGAATATCTTTCATAGCTCTTCTTTGAACTAGACTAACAAAAATGATTATGTAGGTTTTACCACAGCGATAAGATGCTGAAACCTTTAATGAAAATAGTATAAGATCAGCTAAGAACTACTAAAGTGTGACTCCTAAGACATCGTGTCTCTATGGTAACCATGACGTCCGGTTTGCATTATGCGCAAAAAAATAGATACAAAGGATCCTAACGATTATTGTTAAGGGACATAATTATATTCTCTAAACCCTGCCTTGTCTGCAGTTGTCCCCCCGATCCCAACTAGGACAAATTCTTTATGACCGTGGGAAAAGGAGTCAGCGTAATTGATTTCGCTAGCCCTACGGAGGGCCTCATACTCTTTCATTGAAACTTTTGTTCTTGGGCCTATTTCTTCTTCTAAATTCATTCTTTTTACGACTTCTTTGTAATCGTGCTGGATCAGTCCACTAAATACCATAGCACTGCAACCACTCCCATAAGACCCAAAGCCAACTCGCTTGCCCTCCAGTTCCACTCCCTTTTTAAATTCAAATTCCACCAAGCTTCTAAATCCCATGTACATTGATGCTGTGTACAGATTTCCAATTATACTGGAAGCTTCGAGTGAGCTTGCCATCTTGGTTTCGAAAACTTCATTGTAGAAGGATGTCTGCATAAATGCGCGTCTGAACTTTTCGTCAGACTTCATAAATTCTGTATCGGCTAGAATGGACTCTATCGTTCCCTGCAGATCTTTTGCTACTGGTTCGTCCATCCCTATCTCCTTAATGACATGCTTCCATCGTGGAAGGTTGCGCCATTCGTGTCTTAACAAGTATGCTAGAGCCTTTTCACCCATTCTTCGGTAAGGAAGGTGAACACTGAACAAATCTATATGATCTGTGATCGATTCGCCATCTCTTATTTGGATCAAGCCGCTTGCCAGTGCCTTTTCCTTATAACTGTCAAATGCCTTCTTTACTTGGATGAGATACAACAGGTTAGAATAATTCCCATTGACTAAAGGTGTCTCTTTGCCAATAGGTCTGTAAAAGTCATATTCATTTTTTATAATAGTAGAAGCAACTTTCTGGTCGAACGCGAGTAGCCTAGGATTATCCTTAACAAGCATTGCAACTGCCCCAGCACCCTGTGTATACTCGCCAGAAGAACCAATATCATATTTTGCTATGTCGCTTACTATAACAATAGCAGACTTGCCATTATTCTCTCCTGCTCTGATCCAATTTGCATTATCATAGAGAGCATATGAACCGCTTACGCATGCAAATTTGCATTCAATTCCCCCAGCGTGTTCGAATGAACATTCACCATACACCTGTTCTAACATTCCAACTACAAAGGAATTCATTGCCTTTGATTCGTCAAGAGCAGATTCAGTAGCTATGTACAACCTACCTATATCTTCAGGATGTAAATGATTTCGTTGCATTAATTTTAGACATGCATTTGCGGCCATACAAGCAGGATCTTGATTTGTATCAACTAAAGCCATCTTTCTAATTCCTATACCATATTCTAACTTCTGTGGGTCAATTCCTCTTGCCTGCGCAAAATCCATATAGTCGACATAAAGCTTCGGTACATAGATAGCCAGGTCATCAATACCTACTGGCATTCAACCATGATACAAGAGTATATAATTTAAACGTATTTGTAATTAGATTTGATAAAACCAATAAAGTTAGTTAACGCAATAACCTAGATATTTATAATCAGCTTCTATTTGAGGTAATTTTCAGCATGAACATCGCTTTACCTGAATGTATTTGAGAGATTCATATGATAAAAAGGGTATTATTCGTAATCCTCTAGTAACTTTTCACAGTACGGTAAAAGTTATCTCTTTCAACTGCCTGATATCCTATTTCTTTGATTGCTGTTATAATATTTGTCGCTGTTAGCTCGGTAGACCTTGCACCCGTAGAACTTACTACTTCTTCGCCAATAAGAGTACCACCAAAATCGTCTGCACCATAGTTCAGTGCAAGCTGGGCCATACCAATTCCATTGGTTAACCATGAAGATTGCAGGTGATCTATCAAACCATAATATACTATTCTTGCGATCGCGATTGTTTTTAATAAATTTAGTCCTCCTGACGGATATTTTACTAGGCCTTCCGATTGAATTTGAGTTTTATTGGGTTCAAAACTCCATGGTATAAATGACATAAAGCCCCCTGTTTTTCGTTGCAAATCCGCAATTTTCATAATATGGCGTGCGCGTTGCTCCAGGCTTTCCACTGTTCCATACATCATTGTAGCAGATGACTTCAGACCTATATCGTGGGCCTGTTCCATTATGCGAAGCCACTCATGAGTCTTAATTTTAAGTGGACTGATACTCGCTCTGACTCTATCATCAAGGATTTCTGCCCCTGCTCCAGGTATAGAATCTAATCCGGCTGCTTTTAGCCTGAGAAGAATTTCCCTTGTGTTACTTTTCTCTACTTTTGCGATCATATCAATCTCAGATGCAGAAAGTCCATGTATCCCCACTTCAGGGCATTTATTTTTTATGGCTTTGAAAGTGTCTTCATAATATTCTAGTTTCAAGTAAGGATTATGTCCTCCTTGAATCAGGACCTGAGTGATTTCGAACATTTCTCTTGAAATGGAAACACGACGTAAGATCTCTTCTAAGGGGAGAGAATAAGATTCTGCATCTCCAGGCTGACGATAAAATGCACAAAATTTACAGTAAGTTATACATACGTTAGTATAGTTTAAAATAATGTTGTTAACGAAAGTAGCAGCATTTCCATATAGCCTGCGCCGTAACATATTCCCAACAAGACCTATAGAGTATATATCGTCAGATTCCATTAGACGAAGACAATCATTTAGTTCCAAACGTTGACCATCTAACGCGCGACTTAAAATATCACCAACATCTGATTTATTAATGAGAATTTGTTCGGCAGTGTTGTTTTTCAATATTAATGAGTCTCTTGACCCTTAATATTATTTATTCTTTATAATTTTCAAGGGGTGTCAACACATATTTTATATTAACTCTAAGCATAAAAGAACACTAATTGTTAAAAAATAATGGGGATATTGCACCAGCGTTAGAAAAAGCAATGGCAGGGGAAGAATTAACCTACCATGATGGTGTGCAACTAATGAATGAAGAGAACCTGTTTCTTTTAGGTGCCGTTGCAGATAAGATTCGCGGGAATCTCAATGGAAATACAGTCACTTTCGTTTCCTCTTATTATCTCAATTACACTAACATTTGTGTGGCGAGTTGTCCACTTTGTGCATTCTATAGGAAAGGAAACGAGGCAGATGCTTATACTTTGACCCCTGAGCAAATTGCTGCTAAAGCTGGGATCGCGGTAAAACAATTGGGCGCTACTGAGCTTCATATAGTTGGGGGTTTTCATCCCAAATTAGGTCTGGATTATTATGAGAATATGATTAGAGCAATAAAATCTGAGTATCCTAACATAACAGTTAAGGCCCTGACTCCTGCTGAAATTTTCTTTATCGCTAGGTTGACAAAAAATTCTGTCAAAGAAGTATTGCTCAGATTGAAAAGTGCCGGCTTGGACGCCCTTCCCGGTGGAGGCGCTGAGATCTTCGATACGGAAACTAGGGATATAGTTGTTAGAGGAAAATGTTCAGCTGAAGAATGGCTTGAAACAACCCGTCTCGCGCACGAGCTGGGATTAAAAAGTAACTGCACTATGCTTTTTGGTCATATAGAAAAACCAGAACATGTAGTAGCACACATATTAAAGCTCAGAGAACTACACAAGAAGACAAAAGGCTTCACTACTTTTATTCCCTTAAAATTTAGTCTTGATAATACAGAACTGGAACGCAAAGGGATAGTAACTAGGGAAAGTACTCCAATTTATGATTTGAGAGTTATAGCAGTGTCGAGACTACTGCTAGCCAATGTAATAAATAATATATCTGTGTATTGGGTTGCAATGGGAAAGAAGTTGGCTCAAGTGGCATTGGCGTATGGAGGAAATGATATGGTAGGAACTGCATTTTCTGAAGAGATTTTTAAGGCCGCAGGAAAGAATACAGGAACTTCTATTCAAGAATTAACTAATTTGATTAAGGAAATCAAAAGAGATCCTGCGCAAAGAGATACTTTCTTTAACGTAATTAGAAAATTTAGTTGACAGAGGGGAAGCTGACGAGATTAGGAAGGTACTCCTGGCACTGCATAGCTAACTAAAGGCCAGTTGTGCGTCTGGCAATATGCCTTTCGTTTTTGCCATTTCAAACATCTTTTCAATAGATTTCACGCCCATCTTCCCCATATCGACGGTCATCTGATTTACATACATTTTGATAAACTTAGATATTAGCCCTCTTGGGTTACCTCTACCGTAAGTCATTGAATAATCTATTGCGGCTTTCATATTTTGAAAACTGTAACGGATGGAGGACTTTAAGAGATCATTGAAGCTCTTGATTTGTCTTGTCGTCATTGACCTCCTACTAGCAATATTGATTCCTAACGGTAATGGCATTCCATTAGTTTCCGTATTCCACCAGTGGCCCAAATCAAGTACGTTGTAAAGCGATGTACTCGCGTAAGTTATTTGTGCCTCATGGATTATTAAGCCAGCATCTACCTTACCTGTTAGGACAGCCTTTGGAATGGTTTGAAAGCATATTTCTTGATGCTTGAATTTTCCTAAAACAAGTCGTAGCAATAAATTTGCTGATGTCATTGTGCCTGGAATTGCAATAGTACTTTTTCTTAATTGCGACCGCGACATTTTTGTCTTTGATACTACTATAGGTCCGTAATTTATGCCAAAACTTCCACCACTAAGCAGAATTATATAGTCTTTCAGGTAAGCGTAGGCGTGAGCAGAGACTGCGGTTACGTCAAGTTCATGTTTTAATGCATACTTATTTAGTGTTTCAATATCTTCTATAACGTGACTGATTTTAAAATCAGGCGATCTTACTTTTCCTGAAGCAATACCATAGAACATGAAGGCATCATCAGCATCAGGAGTATGACCCACGCTTATGGATATCCTGCTCATAAGATAGTTGTAATAATGATGATATTTTATTTTTCCGCGATCTCAACTTAGACAGGGCCTTGAGTATTGTGACGTGGTATGGTAAATGTCAGTAAGAGTAATCAAATTTATTGAGAATAATGTAGCATAAGGAAGGTTTAATAGACCTCCAAGAAACTTTTTTCGAATAAGTGTATGCCGAAATTTAAATCGACACAAGATATTATAAGGATAATAGGTAACAAGGATCAGATTCGTAATTTTGGTGTGATAGCCCATGTCGATCATGGTAAGACAACTATGAGTGATAGTCTATTAGCCGCCTCTGGAATTATTTCCCCTTCAGTAGCAGGACAGGCTCTTGCACTTGATTCTATGAAACTTGAACAAAATAGACAAATGACTATCAGAGGAGCCAATGTGACATTGTTCTATGAAAGCGAGGGTAAGGAATACGTAATTAATATGATTGATACTCCTGGTCACATAGACTTCACTGGGAGAGTAACACGTGCTCTACGAGCAATTGACGGAGTAGTTGTGGTTTCTGACTCGGTCGAAGGGATAATGACCCAGACAGAGACAGTAACAAGACAAGCTTTAGAAGAACGAGTGAGACCAGTTCTTTACATTAACAAGATCGATAGGTTAGTGAAAGAATTAAGATTAGACCCACCTGCCATGCAAAAATGGCTTTCAAACATAATTGCCGAATTCAACAGGCTTATTGAGATTTATGCCGAACCAGAACTAAAAGAGAAATGGAAAGTCAGTATACAACAGAACAGTGTGGCATTTGGATCTGCAAAAGACAGATGGGGCTTTAACTATAAAGTGGCCCAGAAAAAAGGAATTGGCTTTAAGGACGTGTACGATGCTTATACTTCTGAGGATCCTCAAATCATAAAATCTCTTCTTGAAAGAGCTCCACTCCATGAGGCAATATTAGGAATGGTAGTAGAACACCACCCACCACCAAATGTAGCACAGAAATATCGAATTCCGAAGATATGGCAAGGTGATCTAAAATCTGAAATCGGAAGATCGCTTCTGTCCTGTGATGAGAAGGGCCCTGTAGTCATGATGGTGACTACAATTAATGTCGATCCTCAGGCAGGTAGGGTTGCAACCGGCAGGCTTTTCTCTGGGACTATAAAAGATGGCGATGAAGTATACTTGATAGATGCAAAGAGGCAAGGAAAAGTTCAGTCAGTCAACATCTACATGGGAAATACTAGAGAGGTAGTATCTACTTTGCCATCAGGTAATATTCCTGCCTTATTGGGTCTCAATTATGCTGTTGCTGGAGAGACAATTTCCACCGTGAGAGACATACCCGCATTTGAATCAATCAAGTACGTTTCAGAACCAGTTGTCACTATCGCTGTGGAGCCCAAGCATCCAAAAGATCTCCCCAAACTTGTAGAGGCATTGCGTAGGATCACAGTAGAAGATCCAAACCTAATTGTAAAGATTAATGAAGAAACCGGAGAAACTCTAATGTCAGGGATGGGGGTCCTGCACCTTGAAATAGCCACATCACTATTACATGAAGCCGGACTTGATATTACAACTACACAACCCTTGATTAACTATAGGGAAACTGTTAGAACCAAAGCAGGACCAATTATGAGTAAATCACCCAACAAACATAATAAAATTTTTCTGCGTATTGAACCCCTGGCTGAGGATGTAGTTGAAATGGTAAGAACTGGACGTATCCATGAAGATATGGATAAAAAGGAGATTGCCAGATTGTTACGGGAAAAAGGCTGGAACGCAGACGAAGCAAGAAAGGTTTCTGCAGTAGACGTAGGAGGAAACATGTTAATAGATGAGACAAAAGGTGTGCAATTTATACAAGAATCAATGGACTCGATTAAATCAGGTTTTGATGACGTAGTTCATTCTGGTCCGATTGCTCATGAATCAGTAAGAGGTGCTAAATTCATTCTTCATCACTTTGTCCCCCATGAGGATCCAGCTCATAGAGGTCTAGCTCAATTAATGCCTGCAGCTAGAAGGGCAATGTTAGGATCTATTCTTATTGCAGATCCGGTTTTACTTGAACCAATACTTGGTATAGAAGTTAAATGTCCTCAAGAACAAATAGGCACAGTGGCTGGTGTCTTATCTGGAAAAAGAGGCAAGTTACTAAACGTGGATCAAAAAGGTCTTATTTCTATCATACAAGGCGAAGTTCCTGCTGCGGAAACATTTGATCTTTCCGAGGTTATGCGAGGAGGAACTGCAGGTAAGGCTATGTGGAGTACTTACTTTAAGACATGGCAAGCTGTTCCGCAGTCGATATTAAGAAGTATAGTTGCAGATATAAGAAAAAGAAAAGGTCTAAATCCTGAACCGCCCGGTCCTGACGAGTTTATCGACAAAGAATAGATTCTTTACTTCCAATCATTTATGTGAGATCGTGGGGACATAGAAACTATGGTACATAAAATACTTCTAGTTTCTTCTATACGTATCCGTATTCTGTAACTCGAGGAGGGCAGGGCTACCTGTATTACTATATATATAGCCATTTTGTAGGCTGGGTTATCATAAATAGCGGACTGACTCCCAGGTTGGGGCTTCTAGTGAGAACAAATAGCAATTTTGAAATGAAACAAGAAATCACTTAATGGTACCTGATCTATAAGCATTAGCTCGATCTATCTTGTCTACTTATCATAGTAAAATTAAAATTCCATAGTACGAAAATGAGATAGGTTTATCAAAAAGTTATAAATAATTACAGTAACTCACATGAAACTCGATGTACCACGCTACACTGAACGATTTGGAGCGATTAGCCTACATGGGGTTCAACGGGTCTATGAATTAGATTCAGGATTTGACAACGTCAGACAAGCATCAGAAAGCATTCGTAGTATTGGCAATGAGGAGATTTTTGAAATTGAGAAAAAGATGGCGATAGTTATACCTATAAAAGGAGAACGATTGAAATTGCTTGAGGGGGTATTAAGTGGGATCCCGCATGACTGCTTGACGATCATTGTATCAAATAGCCCAAGACAGCCAGTAGACAGATACAAATTAGAAAAGGAGGCTTTGGAACAATTCAACCGATTTGTCGGAAAAAATGCGGTCATCCTACATCAAAAAGACCCTGGATTGTCCGATGCATTAAAGGAAGTCGGGTATACTAGTATCTTTGGTCCTGACGATATTGTTAGAAATGGTAAAGCCGAAGGCATGATAACTGGAATGCTTCTGGCAAAAATGGCCGGAAAAGAGTACGTTGGCTTCATTGACGCAGACAACTATGTCCCAGGAGCAGTGAACGAGTATGTGAAGATCTTCGCGTCTGGAATAGCAATGTCTAACAGCCCCTATACCATGGTTCGAATATCGTGGATCTATAAACCGAAAGTTTCGGAAAGCGGTTTATACTTTTCAAAATGGGGAAGGGTATCAGAAATAACTAATCAGTTTCTTAATTCGCTAGTGTCTTATTATACAGGGTTTGAAACTGAAGTTGTTAGAACGGGTAATTCAGGCGAACATTGCATGTCACTCAAGCTAGCAGAGCTTTTGACTTTTTCATCTGGTTTTTCAGTCGAACCGTACGAAATAGTGAATATACTGGAAGAATTTGGAGGAATATTACCTACTGAAAACCAAGAAGCCATGGACAAAGGAGTAGAAGTGATGCAAGTAGAAACTCGAAATCCACATTTTCATGAAGAAAAAGGCGACGACCACTTAAAGGAAATGTTTAATGGATCCCTTGGTTGTGTATATCATAGCAAGATTTGCCCACCCAGGCTAAGAGAAAAAATTATTGAGGAGCTGCATACTAGAGGAATACTAGAAGAAGGTCAAGAACTAGAGAAATTAAAGAAAATTAATCCATTCAAAGACATAGATATGCATGAGTTTGCTAAGATCCTTCATGATAGGGCAACCAGTTTTATCCATTCTGTTTGAATTGTATTTCAGTATTAACTTCCTCTCCCGCTCTGGCCTTATTAAGAAAATTTGGCTAAAAGGGAGGATTACCCCCACAGCTTTCTCAAGACTAGTATAGTAATGTCATGGAGGGATACAAATAGAAAGTATTTAATCTGGCGGTCCTAGATAGACAAATCCTTTTAAGTCATTATATGATATGTATTGTGATTGAAGCTAGTTTAATTATCAGTAAGATTGATAATTGAATATTGCCTCATCATTAACTTTGGAGATAGTAATATGTGTGGAATAGCAGGTATTTTAAGTAAAAAAGGTGAGAACATTGTACCACTTGTTCAACCTATGCTTTCATGTATGATAAACCGTGGACCAGACGGCGCAGGATTATCATCCGATGACTATGTGGTGCAATCAAAATCGCTGGCAGACCTTAACTACGGTAAGCTTACGGGCAGTTCTGCATTGGGACACGTTAGATTAGCGATAGTTGGAGGTATCTGTGGACAGCAGCCATTTCGAAGCTGCGACGGAAGGTTTACTGTGGAGCATAATGGCGAGATCTACAATTATAAGAGGATCAGAAAAAGACTACAAAAACACCATAAATTTGATTCCGAGACAGACAGTGAAGTTATTGTTCATTTATTAGAAGATTATGCTCTGAAATCCGATGATTTGGTAGATACGATCAAAAAAACTGTTGCAGACCTTGACGGAGTATATGCTATTGTTATCAAAGACGAAAAAACGAATAATATAGCATTGGTGAGGGATAGAATGGGCGTAAGGCAGATTTATTATGGTGAAAATGATTCTCTAATTGCCTTTGCATCTGAACGTAAAGCGTTGTGGAAAGTGGGGCTAAGAGAACCGACCCATCGTGTGCTGCCTGGACATGCTGTTATTATTACGCCAGACAATTTACTGCAAGATTTCGAAGTCGCCCCTTCTCCAGTATGTTCCAAGAAGATACGTTATAGAACGATGGCTCCTGCGATTAAAGCATATAAGAATTCGTTAGTTTCCTCAATGAGGAAACGTACTCAGGACTTTGAAAGGATTGGTATAATTTTCTCTGGCGGTATCGATAGCGTCATTATCGCTCAGCTTGCAAAGAAATTCGTTCCTGAAGTTATTTGTTATACGGCCGGAATCCAGGGTTCAAATGATATATTGTTTGCTCGACGGATAGCAAAGAAGTTGAAGCTCAAGCTGCGGGTTAATGAGCTTACATATGATGAAGTAGAACAAATGATCCCAGAGATTATTAATACTATTGAGGATACTAATGCGGGCCAGGTAGAGGTTGCAGTTCCTGTCTACGCAGCAGTCAAGCTTGCACATGAGGATGGAATTAATGTCATGTTTTCTGGACAGGGTGCAGATGAGCTCTTTGGAGGTTATGCGTGGTATGCAAAAGTGGTCGAAAAAGAAGGGCATCACAAATTGCGTGAACATATGAGTGAAGATCTATTGTTGCTCTATAAAGAGACTCTCGAAAGAGAAGATAAGATCACGATGGCTCACAGCATAGAAATGCGCGAACCCTTTCTTGATCTAAAAGTAATTGAACTTTCTATGCAAATGGACACTAGATTGAATCTAAGAAGTGGGTCTGATATCTTCGGCAAACACGTCCATAGAAAACTGGCAGAAAATATTGGTATTCCACGAAACATTGCGTATCGTGTAAAGGAAGCAGCACAGCATGGATCCGGGATGCATGACGTATTTGATATGATAGCCAGAAAGCACGGATTTGACGAATCTACGCTGTCAAATAAATATCTCGAGATCCTTCGATTGCGAGAAAAAGTAGGTAGCTCTCAAAGATATGGTTATCTATTTGAAAATGAAAAGATGTGGATTGCTGAACCACATGTCCAGATGTATTTAGATAGCATTTCTAAGACGCTACCTACATTGGAACAAAACATAACTGCAGCAAAACCAAAGAGGCGAGAAGGATAATGAAGAGATATTTGGGTGTATTATCTGGCACTTTGATATTGAAATAGATGGGGTGGAATAGGATAAGGCCTACCGAAGCTTCGTTACTATAGCATCATTACATCATTACAATTCCTGAAGCTCTATCAACTTAATGTGTTAGTATCATGGCTTCTACTGACTAAGCTGTGTTACAAATTCCATATTAAACCCATATGGACTTTTCTATTCGATCGCTCGTGCTATGATATTGACCAATTTTAATACATTAGCTAACTTCAGAAATTATCGCGATAGTTCCGAGTAAGGATTTCCTTTGAGTGCAACGTCTAAGCTTTTTCATACCTAGTATGGCCATACTGTAAACCTTAATTCATGGCAATGTGTATTCTGGTACTATGCCTAGTCGCTTTCCAGAAGAAGACGAAGAATATGTGCCAGCAAAAATAAGTTATGTGGGTTTTGCTGATCAGTTAGGATTGGAAGGTGTTGTTATCTTGAAGACTTTTGAGGGTAAAGAATTCCCAATGCGGGCTTTTTCAGGTGAGGTGGCAAGACACATCTCACGATTCCAAGAAGGCGATAAAAATACTATACCTACCATCTATAACCTGGTAGAAGAGATCGCAGTTACACAGGATCTGCTCCTTATGGAAGTCAGAGTATATCAAAGTGGTTCTGTCCTGCGAGCAAATTTATATTTCAAGACCAGAAAAGAGTACTTGGTGCTAAGAAACTATCGTGCTTCAGATTCTATTGCATTAGCAGCATATTATGACGCACCAATCAAAGTTAGGAAGAGTCTCTTCGAAGAAGCAATACAACAATGAAGATGTACTAAGTTACAACGTATCGAAGTCTGTTTTGCATAACTGCATCCTTGATTTCCATTGCAATCCTCCGACCGATGCCTATCGGATAGCCATAATAATATTTTGCATATGGGCTAGTCGTTGTCAAAATAGGATTACCAGGAACTCTTAACGATACATCATAGACCACAATGTCTAGATCTAGTGTAACGATGCCTTGCAATGATATCGGTCCTATTATTCCTGGTGGGTATTCTCTCCTGGCGATTGAAGTAAATTTATCACCTATTTTGAATACCTTTTCGAGCATTGATTCGCGTATACTCGCGGGGGTGTGTCCTACTTCTACATTCTGCAATTCAATATCAATCTCAAGCTGTTCTCTAGCAGTGAGTGAAGTAGTAAAATCGTGTAGGTTTGTTTGCAATCTTCTTTCAATCCCAAGGAATTCTGTTTGTTTCGTTAGGGGGGAATAAAAGAAATTAAAGTTGAAATAAGTACCGATTATGTATTCTTCAATGGTAGCATTTTTCAGATCTTGTTCATCAATTAGTCCCTGTTGGAGTTTTAGCTTCGCTTTTTTCTTATAATCTTCATATGAAGAAACCGTAAAAAATGCCCTCTCCAATTTTCTTTTTGCTTCCTGCACCTTCACCATAGCCAGACAATCTATATCATGAGGGTTTGTGAAAATCCGTGGGCACCTAATCCCTCCCTTTTCAAGAAGGTAATGCTGGTTTCTTGTAGCGGTTCGTTCCTCTGCCCGTAATAAACGCCGGTTTCCAAAAATGGGCACTTTTAATCTATTTTCAATCTTGTCATATCCGAGATAAGCTGTAAACGCACGATTTGCAATCATTAGTGTATTGAGTTGCCGTAACTTCTCCTGAACCTCACTATTTGTCACATCAGAGAACTTATCTAGTAAAATGATTTCATTCTTCAGCCTCTTAAATCGCGTATACGGAAGCTCTCGACCTTTCTGACAAACGCAAAGAGAGTTAATCCTCTCATCCTTGGCGCCATCCATTATCTCTAATGCGGAATGGCTTCCTATCGTCCCGATGGTAATGTGGTTTACGTCATATCGCTTTAGAACATCTCTAACCTGCTGGATAGTAATCATATCTCAGTTTGGGCTATGTGATTGTAATAAAATTTTGCAAGTCACATGGTCTTAAAGTTTGTTTTTATTTCTATTTATTTCTGATTCAATAGCCATTCTGAGTTCATCGTCGCTCTTATTTGTGTAATTGATTCCCAGTGTTTCTGCTATGGTCTCCAGTTTTTCTCTATCAACGGTATTCGTCCCTTGGCTTCTGATATCTTGAAGTTCTTTTTTTGCCTGAATTCGTGCTTTTTCGTATTCCGAAGAAGCTTTACCAAAAGATCTAGCAAGTTCAGGAATTTTTCTTACGCCAAATATTAATACTATGCCTATGATAATAATGATTATCCACTCAATACCACCGACCCCAAACACCTGCGTAATGAGGCTTGATAATTCATTCATCGTAAAATAATGTACGTGAAGTATAGATTTAAGTGTTAGTTATCTATCCACTTTCTAATATCGAGATTGGGTACCTTATCGAGCTTCACATATTATCGGTTTTAATCAAGCTGATAAGATTCAAAAAAACTGCGGGTAGATTGTACTGAACCAATCAACTGTAACCTTCTTTTTCCTCTGCATATTTGGATCTCTTGTCCTGTTTTCTTTTGACTGCTAGCATCCCTACTAGATATAACATTATCATGGGCAATGCAACAAACCACATAGTAATTCCACTGCCATCGGGGGTTATTATAGCGCCGAATATTATCATGATAATTAAAGCATAACGAAAGTTAGCTTTCCAAAATTGGGGTTGGACTATACCTGTCAGGGAAATAGCATACATGACTATAGGTAGCTGAAAAGCAATGCCGAATCCTAGGAAGATTTGTAATACAAATGAAATGAAGTCATTGATATTAAGGAATGTCGCAACACCGATAGCTTGACCGTATTTATATAGAAAATCTAGCGTAAATGGAATTACTAGAATATAGGAGAACACCATGCCAACAATAAAGAGGGATACTATGGGTAGAAACATATAGAATATTCCAATTTTCTTATTCTGCCAGTCAAATGCAGGAGAGACAAAACCAAAGATTTCTCTTACAATTATTGGTATTGAACATATAATTCCAATTAACATTGAGACATAAATCTGAGAAAAGAAAGCCTGTCCAGGAGCTGTTTGAATTAGTTGTACCTCTGGTGGAAGAAGTGTATTTTTCATATAAGACGTAAGCTGGACAGCGATGTTATTTAGAGGATCTGGGTAGGGATATAATAAGCGCAAGCTGGTCGTATTATTCTTGGAAGCCGGTGTAGTAGAATCACCTGCGAGCATTCCAAATCCGAAATCATTCGGGTTAACTATAAGCGGTTTGAGACCAAAACTCATACAGAAAGCAGTAAGAATTATGACAGAAAGTGCTATGTGTAGTATTCTAGTACGCAACTCATTGAAATGGTCACGTAACGACATTTCTGCTGACATAACACGTATAGTAATCTATTTCTCTACGCAATATAATTGTGAAGAATTTGAAAGCATAATGTATCTATGCTCTGACAAAAAGAAGACGTGTAGCAATTGCTCACCTATTCTACAACAAGATTTCTTTGGAAGCTTGATAGAACTATGAGGCAGGAAAAGAAGCTCGCTTACGCTTGTTCTTGTAAAATTGTAATTCAGGCGATACTGGCCAGAAAATTTCTGGACAACGGAGCAAATTGTCATCTTGTGTGGATCCTCGCCTCAAGAAGCTTTTGAATTAAATGAATACTCTTGTATGAGAATGCCGAGTAGTGCCAAGAGGAGATGATAGTGTGTTTTAGGAAATGACAACAAGGATGCAGGTTTTGGGAAGATAAGTGATCCCACAGATTATAAACCTCGTTGAAACCTACAACGAGGGGTCAGTACGTACTAAACATTAGGTCATTTCAATGCTTATTGCAGATATTGAAAAGGCTTATACTTATGGAAACTAAAAATTCCATAATAGATGCGATATCACAAAGCTGCTTTTTTGGGTTCTGAAAGGTCGAGGAGAGCACAAAGGACGCTCTTCGACTATGCTGGATTTGCCATGTTAACATATACCATCAAACAGAGCAAGGATGGATTTGAACCTGTAGGAGAGGAAATGCTTGCCGGTAAATTGACCAGAGGAGAAGAAGTGATGGTGTTTATTTGTGATAATGATGGATATGCAAAAGCGCAGTCTCGCCCTCTGCCTATTCAGAAAGGGGAAGAAATTTATAAGAAAATGGTAAGTGACGGTATCCTAGAATTTACAGGGGTTATAAAGACTATTTCTTGACTACCAGGATCTCAGTACCTATACTACGGGTATTACCTACGGCCATTTTAATATTCTTGACATCAGATCGAATCACTCTTGTTGGAATCTTAGACCGTTCGATAACTTTCAGAGCTACAATATCCATGAGATCGTAGGTTCCTGCCATAGAACTTTCGGTTCTAAGAATCTCCATACATTCCCTCACAGTGATTTGTTTAAGTAATTTTGCAGCCCTGTTAGTATTCGGATCCGAATCGTAGATGCCATTAACATCTGTAGCATTCACAAATCTAGAGGCTTCCACAGTTTCTGCTATCAAGGCTGACGTAGCATTGGTACTTTGACCTGGATGCAAACCACCTGCCACTACTATTTTACCACTATCCGTAGCCATTGCAACTTCTTCAAGATTTTTTGGCACTTGTGAATATGCTTGCCTCCCCAGGGCTGCAATCAATAACCTTGCATTCAATCTTGATACCTCAATACCCATATTATCTAGATTCGATTCATTAGATCCTAGATTTCTTGCTATATTTATAAAGTATCTCGCCACGCTGCCCCCGCCAGTAATAACTACGGGTTGTACCTTGTAAGTAAGAGTCGATAACATTTTTGCATATTTATGGATAGTTTGTGCTTCTGTGTTTTCGTTGAATATACTGCCACTCAATTTAATAACTACTCGGTTCTTGGCGCTAACTTTTTTATCCATACTTCTCATGCCTATACAAAAATTCTTCGTCACCAAGTATTTTTTTAATAGATTGATTCACCTCATCTCTATATTGGGACTTTGTATACACCCTCAGCATATCAAGAAATCCAGCAATAGAATCAAAAAGCGGAATTTCAGAAATGGGAGTCTCATATGCTCGTTCTTTATCTACTAGAAATATCGACCTTATTTCCTTTTTTGTAGGGGTCAGTGGCATGGATGGGGTCCTTGAAGCATCAACAAACACTGAATTTTCTTTTACTTTTGCTGTGCGAGCTATCTGTGATCCCAACTCACGCAATGCTTGCCTATCCATCTTACCGTAAAATCTGTCCCTCTTATGCAAAAATTTTTCATAAACACATTTTAATAATCTTCTCTCCCTATAATCTTTAGCCAGCTCGGCTGCAATACTGTTAGTACCACCGATGGAACTGATTTGATCTAGGATAGATTCGTCTGTCAGACTCAAGTATTCATCCAAAGATCTATTTGTTAGTTTTAGTTGATCATCAGCAGAGATCATGGAATGCAAAAGCATAACTTCAGCTGAACGTACAGTCTTATGGAAATATACTGCCTTGAACATTTCATATCTAGATATAAGCATCGATTCAAACGAATAGAGGGCGGATCTATTAATAGCTAGTTGACCGTTGGATATAACCTCGAAGGAAGCTATTAAACGGTGATAATCAATTTTCCCATATTCTGCTCCTGTGAAAAAACCATCCCTAGGCAAATAATCCATTATATCTGCAGACAGCCCTCCTGCTATTAGCTCATTGAGAAATTTGACCCGTGATTCACCAAAGGACAACTTACAAACGTTAGATGAGCTGTAACCATATCGTCCTAAAATGTCATTGATCTCTGTCCGGCATATAACTTGCCTTCCCAAATCTTCATGAGTTAGTTTAGACTTTGCTTCCAACATCTCTTCGAACAAGTGAGAAAAAGGGCCGTGGCCTATATCATGCAGTAATGCTGCCAATCTCAGTTCTTGTACTTGATCCTCATCGATTAGATAACCCTTAGTTAGAAGGGTCTCTCCTGCATACCCAGCTATATGCATAGTGCCAAGTGAATGTTCGAACCTCGAATGTTGCGCACTAGGATAAACTAGATGGGCTCCTGCAAGTTGTCGAATTCTTCTTAAACGCTGAAAGGTCGCAGTGTCTAAGAGTTCCCTCTCCACGTCCGTGAACTGAATATATCGGTGAACAGGATCTGTTATCTCACCAGCAAATTTCATTCTATGCTGACACCTGATTACTGCAGAAATTAAACTTTGATAATCCTCTCAACTGTCTTTTTTACTTCATCATGAATTTGATCCCGGCTTTTTTCGGCATTTAGTATTTTCCATCTGAAAGGCTTTGCAAGCTTATGATAGTTTTTATATACATTTTGCAGTAAACTCACGTCTTTCTCAAATTCGTCTGGCTCCAGTGACCGTTTGAGAGTAATTCTAGGAGTAACATCTAGTACTATGACAAGGTCTGCTGTAGGTAAGCCTTTTTCCAAGCTGAGCAGCCATCTTAGGTTAAGACCATTTGAAGTACCATAAACAAGATTGGATTGATAGTATCTATTTATTATTACTATGGTACCGCTATCTACCATACTTTCGATTTCTTTTTTCTTTTCCCACCGATTAGCTGAAAGAAGAATATGTTTTAATTCAATAGGATAGTCACGTTTACCTTCCAAAAAAGCCTTAATTTCAGCTCCAATAGACGTAGTGTAATCGGGAAAAGTTATTAAAGTGCAGATTTTACCTGAAAGTTTTAGGTAATCCATGAGTAGTTTGGATTGAGTACTCTTACCAGCCTTATCAATCCCTTCGAGTACTATGATCTTTCCTTTTCTCAATACTGAATTTCATACGCAGCAGAATAAAAAGATGTTGTGATACTTCCAAAAAAGAAGACCATTAAATATCTTCGAAGTTCATGATATTATGAATAACTTTGCTGGTTGCGTAAATCGAACCTACTCCCTTAATATTATAATAATGCAAGGATAGGTATGAAAATCTATGAAACGACATATCATATTCTTTGATCTAGGACAGACCCTGATAAATGAATGGAACTTTATTGATTTCTTTGACATGAAGTTTATAGAAGTTTTGAACGGTTTTGGAGCGAGGATTGACAAGAGGAACTACAAAGCGATCAGAGACAGTGTCATCAGAAACCGAAGTATAGGTAGCGGCGGAATAAAGGAACTAGTTATTGAAGTTTGTAGATTAATAACTCAGCAGCATTATCACAAACTCATCGTCGATAGACTGGAACCTCAAATCATAGAATGGCAAAAGAACTTGTTTCGTTTCTTTGATGACGCTCCTGAAACAATAACCAATCTCTCAAAACAATATGAACTTGGAATAATAGCCAATCAAACCGTTGATTCATTAAAATTATTGAATCATTATAATTTAAACCAATTTTTTAAGATTAAAGTAATTTCTTCAGAGGTTAAGCTAAAAAAGCCTGATCCCAGGATCTTTACGCTAGCTATGAAGCTTGCGCTCAGTAAGCCTGAAGATTGTATTATGATTGGAGACAGACTAGATACAGATATAGGTCCAGCCAATGAGCTAGGATTGACGACTATTAGGACTGAAAATTCACTTTTCAAATTGCAACAACCAAT
>DATDLD010000079.1:0-6864 GCA_036519475.1 Candidatus Nitrosopolaris sp.
GTAGTAAATTGCAATTCACTATTTGCTTTATTACTAGTTGTTAACCTCCTTGTAACCCCAGTAAAGAATTCAGGAAAAAGTCGTTCTAAGCGCCTATCTTTAAGACTACGATAAATGACGTTAGCTGGGACACGTAAAGAAAGACGTTTGCTTATTGATGACATATACACTATTTCTAATGTATATTCAGCTAATATCCAATTGGTTTTATAGGTTGTTTTTATGGCTGTCAGATTCTCATAGAGTTTAAGGGTAAGAATGTTGGAATAGATCTCATGGCGAGACAGGAATAGCATACGGACCGGATAAACCAATGATAGTTCTCGAACTATACAGTCGTACCTGTAAGTAAGAACAATAACAATATTATTACTCCTGCGCCGCCTACAACAAATCCTGGATATGCAATCAGCCTATTCTTTGCAACTTCTGATGTGCCACCTAATGCTGCACCTACAATTAGTAGTATAGTTATAAGTTCGTATGTTGTTATGATCTTTGAAGTTTCAGAGATATTGCCTAAAGACTTTTCATATGCACTGTTCTCTATTTCTAGTTTATATCTTAGATTTGCTAATGAACCTTCAACTGATTTGTCAGCATGCAGAGTATCAATGTATGACATGTATTTATGCAGATAATAATTGCCTTGTCTGTGAGCAGCATCCAAGATGGACAAATTGTTATTTTGTAAGGTAATATTCATATTATCTATTTGAGCCTGCAGTATTGTTTCTCCTAATTTCTGCTCCTCATAATCATTCAACCAATCATTAGATTTAAGTAAGTGTGTAAGGGACTGAGTTTGTAAATCATCTTTTTTTAGCCCGTATTCAGATGCAGCAGTAGTAGAATAAACAGCTAGAACTGATACAGCTATGACAAATAATGTGACAATGAAGAAAAACTTTGTAAGGTGATGAGAAGGCTGATTATTATGAGAGAAATTTGATATATCTTACTACCTCCAGATTTTTGTTATCATAAGATGAGCAATACATAGCAGTATATAGGCTGTTATCAAAGCTTTCCTTCCTGCAATCCCAGTAAGATATGCTTGATTCTCTCAATCCGTCCGCGTAATGGTGAAGTATTCCAAAAGCTTTGACATATCTTTTCACTCCTTCCCTTCTTCATAAATATTCATAGTATTATGAAATTTGTACTGGCTGTGAAAGAAAAGATGCGAATATTCAAAGCAAGGCAAGGTAGAAGAATTTTGAATCAGTCATTGAGAAATCTAGTACTTTTGTGTCATTCTTGGATACCTTATAGTCTTAAGCAAAAGCATTTTATGGGACGTTTGAAAAGAACTCAACGAATAAAATAGCACTTGTCGTCTCTGCCTGTGAAGCTCTCAAATGGTAGGATGCTAAGAATCGAAGTTAAGAAAAGTAAAAGAGCGAAGCAATATTGGCTGAAAGCAAATATTTCGGAGATTTATCTGATAGCTCCGACGGTTAATTATGAAATTACTCAGGTCATGAGATTCCTAGACTCCAAAAAAGAGTGGATACTAAAAACATTAGAATACTATGAAAGAGTACGGAGTAATTACGTAGAAGCAAATCTAAAATCAGGCACAATTTCATTCCTAGGCAAAAGATACAATCTTCAAATAACCAAGGATATTGCGCCCTCTGTAATTGTGTCAGATAATTTAAGTAAAATAACTTTTCATGTCACTGATAGGCGTAAATACAAGGATGATCTCAAGCAATGGTATTTTGAACAAACTAGGAGGATAGTTTCAGAACGTCTTGATCTAATTAGGAAAAGGAATTCAAGTCTACCAGCAAATAATAAAGTCTCAATCAAGAATCAACGCTCAAGATGGGCTAGTTGTTCTGAGAACGGAAACTTGAACTTTAATTTGATTTTAGCTGCACTTCCTATCGAAATAATAGATTATGTGATTATACATGAACTCGCACATCTAATAGAGCTCAATCATTCTAAGGACTTTTGGAACATAGTGAAGATGACAGACCCGGAATTTCAGACTCATAGAAAATTGCTGCATAAATACAGATACGAATTGTAAGAATTGAAGTGATGTAGCCACACAGGGAAAATAAAGCCTTTGATTTGGCAAGTTGAGGTAATAGCCAATCAGAGATATCCAGAATATTGCAGAAAAGTCAACCTACTATCAAGAGGCATATCGTCTCTTAGACGGCAGAATTAGAACGGTTACTAAAACGTACTACTAACGAAATGAGAACTGCCTTTGTAAATCAATAATAGAATTGGGAAATCTGTATAGAATTAAATAGCATGAAATAATGACTGTCTAAGCAGAAGTGTTAAGGAATTACAATTTTGTAATAACTGGAATGTCTGCATGCTACTTAGAATACTTTGCAAGCCTAAACCTACAAAATCTCTTTTCACATAGACATCTTATTATGCATCCCATGATTTATTAGTCTTTAAGCATCTTGTCTTCATACAAACATATATCAGGACTAAAAAATTAGAATTATAATATCTTTTTTCAAATAATAAGACTATGGGCTTCCGTACTAATGATAAGAAGAAAACATATGGTGCTAATATGTAAGAAGCTAAATTATTTGAATAGAGATTGCTACTTTTAATACCATACAATACATTATCTCCATAGTGAATAATTATTATTTGGGTCAAAAGGATGAAGAGGGAAAAGAGGTAATAGAAGAATTAGAGGACGAAGGGGAATTAAAGTCAAAAGAAGATTCCCAAGAAGGTCGAGAAGAATATGAAGATGAAGGTCCTAGACAAGGTCCAATCCGTAGTTAAATGGTTTTGATCTTGTCATCGATTTGTATTATGAACTTAATCCTTATAACAACAAAGTGTCGTAATAATTTATAAAATAATGCTTATGAAACCGCAAAACAAATATAGAAAATTCAAAATTAAAGTATTACAGAATTCCGTAAAGTTCTATTTACCTAGGGTTGAGCAATATCTTGAGGTTGTTCAGAGCATGGCTTCTAAATATGAAGATATGTCAATGATAGAAATAGACGGTTATTTTGAAGGCAAATTCGAACCAGTGAAGTACGTTCGTGTGGAGATACATACTGATGAAGACATCAAGGATCAGATGATATTAAGATATGCAAATAAAATCCGACAAAAACTTAAACAGAAAAGCCTTGCCTTGGAATTTAATAATAGTTTGATACTTGTAACTGAGGACTAGAGGACAATAAAACTCGCTGCATCGATATAACCCCTAAACTTTAAATTAACACTTTAGTACATCACTACTAATAATATGTGTTAGTTGACTTATGGAGACACTTTTTTTCCCTTTCATTTACTCTGTTAACATATGGTAACGATCCCCTTTTTACTTGATAAGTAAACTTCTCGGCAGTTCATGGAAAATTAGCAAATATTAAGTGTTTCTTAGTTTTACCTAACAAATGTATAGAACTTCTGCAATGAAATTTATATATATGTAATCACTGTTAGGCAGTATGTTTGAAAACTTAAACCTCGCAGTAGTATATGGAACTCTTGGATTTAGCATCACTTATCTCGCACTTGAATCTGCTTGGCACTTTACAGCATGTAGTCTTGATAAAACAATAAAACCCTGTATGTTCAAGCAAATAAAAGCCGTACTTATCAGCAACCGTCTCAGATAAAAAACAAAAAGCGAATAAGCTATGACCATTACAACAGAGATCAGAAGAAGCAAGGATATTAAGACTTCAAAAGTAAAATTCAGAACATTCTCTTACACCCATATATTGTATCTAGTGAGATAAGCGGCCATAAAATGGCTGCCAAAAATGAACATCCAAAAAAATATGGTTGGTGGCTGAATGAACTTTCCTTATCCTAGAATAGATACAAGAGAAATAATAGATGAAAACCTAAAATGAAGACTCTTTATTATGCTATAAATACAAAAGAAGGGAGAAAAGTCTTGGATTCTAAACTATGCGTTCTGTAGATACGGCTACTATTGAAGCTACACTCTAACTCTCTTTTACTTGCAATAATTAGGAGATTCTACACAAATCAGATGCTGAGTGCCATATATTGCTGTGTTTCCAAAGTGATTTTTAGTCTTTGATGGATCGAACCAGATACTTACAGCACTTTCATCCATAAGTGTTATCTTTGTTGGCACATCCTTTACAGGGCCATCTTTCATAGTAACTGTAGATGTGCCCTCATAGACTGTGGAATTATTATTAGTAATAGTTGGTGCTGCATTCAGCTTAAAGTCTGAAATAGTATGTTGATGTGATGCAATGCCATTTGTCTTTATCATGTAAAAAGTCGCATTAAATACAGGAGAGGTAGTATTTGCGTTATCCATTCTAAAAACACCCGAAACTATCCAACTAGGCTTTAAGGTAAATGCATCATTTTGTATACTAGTGAGAGCTCCTTTTATTGAATTCTTGGATATGTTAGTAGATTTTTGTGCGTATGATATGGTTACAATACTCAATACAAGTGCAGCTGATATTATTGCTACAGCCAATGTAAGACCAATTATTCTTGTTTGCATATTTATTACTAGTAGTTGCAAGAACTGCTTTATATAAAAAGTAATCTAAATTTCCATCCATTCATATGTTTTACATGACAATGAGAAGGTGTGTCATGTGTCACTGCTACTTCTTCTTTGTATCATCTCTTTTATTCCCAGATAGTCTACAAAGTTTTTAATATTTTTAGTTTGAAAATAAATTGAGCCGGGACCTACTATTTCCGTGACTAATCCTTCTCCACCAAGAAGGGTGCTTTTTAATCCTCCAAACTTTTTTACAGTGTAGTTTGAATCCTCACCTAAAGCTACAATATGATGGTTATCAATTATTATTCTTTCTTCTTTCTGTAAATCTTTTTGCACAATTGCTCCAAACGTATTAAGAAATAGATCTCCGCCTCCATTTGCCTTCAGCATAAATAACTCACTTCCAAACATACCTTTGGTAAACCCTTGCCATTGAGTATCCAATATAACACCAGAAGTGGAAGCAATGTAAGCGCCAGAATGAACTATTAACCCATTTTCAGGATTAATCTCCATTTTTACAATATCGCCTATTGGTGCACCTGAAAGACCAATGGAACAACCATTGTTATTTGCAACATAATTATTCACAAAGAAAGATTGTCCACCCAAGACACTTACTTTGAGCTTTTTAAAGAATCCTCCCCCTTCTCTAGTCTTTGTTTTTATTTCAATATCGCCATTCATGTATACCATTGAACCTGCTTCTGCAGTAATTGATTCGCCTTTTTCTAATTGAATATCTAGGATTGCCATAGGTTCTTTTAGAATTTGATACTGCATGTATTATTCTTACATCATCTCGCACAGCAAGATAAATGTTTAGAAGAAACTACAGTAATAAAACCAGACTAAAGAATTAATCATCTTCGAAGCGATCCAATTGCAAGCGAGACAAAATTGAGGCGCCTTGAAAACGTATTGTATGCAGACGCCAGATTCTATGAACCAGCACAATTAAGAAAGAAGGCTGTAGAATATGATCTAAAGGTAATATCCCTAGACTCTTCATCATTGGGTTATTTTTTGATTGCAACTAAAGAGACAGACAGAAAAAATATGTCGTAAAAATGTTGAATGCGTCAACCTCAAATAATACAGTTTCTTCTAAGGACAATAAAGTTAACGTAACATTAGGCTCATCATCTACAGCTAGAATTCTTTTCTTCACGTTGGGTTGATTGCTGATTATGGTTACTTATTATCATTCCATTCGTCCGTGCCCATACATTAAATATACTGAATGAGCGTAGCGTAAGCTAATCATGATATTTGCTACTAGTCATCTAAAATAGTAAAAGCTAAAAACTAATTTCGTTGCAATAGAATTAGTGACATTCAGAGCCAACCTTTTTTGGATTTGCCATATGGAGTAGTATTATCTTACATGTAGCGGCGGTGATGGCTAGAAGAAAAAATAGGAATACTTGTTGTGTTATTGTGAAGACGAAGCAGAAGAGGCGGGACTTATTCTATAAATACTTCCGTCACCAAATGATAAAACATATAACATTCCATCTGGTCCTGTCTTAATATCAGTTATGCTATTAAAGCCATTTCCTAAATTAACTGCATTTAATTCATTTTCGTTATCTACTACTAAACCAGAGAGGCCAGCAGATTGTTGGTTACTATCGAGCCCTATGCCTGTTCTGTCTTTATTAAGCATAAAGAAATACAAATTACCATCATTATAGTCCCCCACAAAGACGTTGTTTTGATAATTAGGCCCAAGTTTTGAAGATTTCATAAATTCTATTGCAGTGACTGCCACAGGTTTAAGCCAGCTAAATACTGGATCTGTATAATGTGATCCTAGAAAGCTAACCAAGTCATTTTCAGTAACGCCACTGCTTCTAGAAAGAGGACCCATAATAATTTTCCAACCACTATTAAACCCTGGTTTTACCAAATTAATTTCATCGTAAGTATTTTCACCGTTTTCTGTTTCCCATAGATTTCCTGTAATAGGATCAAATGCAATCCCAAAGCTATTTCTTATACCGTATGCATAATATTTGTGCATTGCTTGATTATTATCATTTGCAAACGGATTATTTTTTGCTGGTGATCCATCTGCGGGGTTTACTCTAAATATTACTCCTGTGTCATCGGGGTTTGGTCCATCTTTGATATTTTGAAGCTTACCGTTGTGGTTTAATTCACCTATTATAGCATAAAGATAACCATCTGGTCCAATAGCTAATTTCCCACCATCATGATTAGGCCCAGGCTCAGCTGGAAGATCTAATATCAGGGTAGGATTAACAAGTGACTGTCCATTCCATTGATATTTGTATACTCTATTTCTCAAAGGATCTGCTTCAGTATAATAG
>DATDLD010000080.1:0-6318 GCA_036519475.1 Candidatus Nitrosopolaris sp.
CTTCCAGTAAGCGACTGTGCAAAAGTCGACTTGAAACTTCTTGTTTGTAGGTAGAATCGTGTTCCCTTGAGGACTCATCATGGAACCCTTTTGAGTGCCTGAGAACATGGCAATTGAACAAGTCCAGTCACCTTGACCAAAGAGCACCTTATATGGATCGTTTTCGACATGGTTGTCAGGAAATATCTTAAACATTTCAATACCTTCATTTCGATGTGCATTGAGACCTCTTGTTGGTTCAGTTTGACCTGGCCGTCTTACTATGACATCCTCGGTATGAAGTTTACTGAATGTATCCCAATCTTGGCTGTTCCATGCGTCATCTAATGTCTTCATTAGTCGCATGTTCTCTTCAGGACTCATGATCTCTATCTATTCAGTAGAGTAAATAAAAATAACGATTTAGAACACAGAGCAAAATGGGTTTTCAGCACATTATGACTACCCTTTGCTAAGAAATACTTGCTACCCTCTTTTTATTTTTTAACTCTGCTTGTATCCATAGAGTCTCAAATATAGAGGCATATGATAATACAGTTGATTCGCTGTTAGAATATGTTGCCAATCCTAGGACTTCAACAGTAGAATCATTATTATCATTATCATCTTCATTATCCTTCACTTCCGCTGTCATGCATAATTCTTTATATGCTATAACAGTTATGACTTTGTTTTGTTGCTCCCTATCGAGAAATTGAAGTTTTACTAGATCAGAATTACTCTTTATGAATAGTAGTTTCCTCTCTATTTCCTTTGTGGATAAATCAGCCAGAATTCTAATTTTTGCTCCATGCTCTGCTGCATTCTTTAATAATTCCAGAATATATTCTTGCTCATATAGATATAATCTCTTGTTAGTAGCTGTTGTTGTCGTTGGAAGTATTATCAGAATTTCTTCAGTAGCTGATTTTAATAAACTATCGAGAATTTTCTGTGTTTCGTAAGGATCTTGTATAGTATCCATAAATTCTCACTTCAGGCCTTGTTCAATTTCTTTTATCCTCTGTTTTGCTGGTATTGCTTTCTTCCAAAGCATATCAAAGAAATATTGTTATTGGTCAACAACTGCCTTAACTGTGCTTATGATAAGTTGAGGTGGGGGTGCAGATTTAATAGTAGTCGCACTAGCGTGATATACTCTTCTGTCAGCAACTCCAAAGTTTCCTTTCACTTCATCTAAATGCATAAGTTCAGTGACAACTTTCATCAGTTCTTTGCAATATTGGATATTCTCTTTTGTAATTTCTGAAATGAATCTCATCCTTACACCTCTGTTTTTCATATCAACATATGATTCTGTCACGGGATGATTAGGAATAACAAATATTGACGGGCCATTGAGATCTGTGCAGACATCTACAGTATGTTTAAGAGTATGATATTCTTCTACTGCTCTTCTGACAATTTCATTTGGATCATATAATACCTCAGTCTTCTCCCCAACAAAAGAATGTCCATCCGAATTTGGCACGAATTACGTAAAGAAATATACATCATATAAGATTAATACTCCATAACTATTACCATAATTTCGATATTACAAAGAATATGTGATCTATCTATCTAAATAAGCCTTGAGATAACCTTCCTGAATATTTCAATAGCTATATTTCGTTTGGGGGAAACTAATCAGACTTGATTGCATAGTTATTCACTATCCGTTTCACTTTCATTAGACCATATCATATCATTCATCAACCAACTCATGTCCCTTTGAAGCAGTTTAGCATACATATCTTCACGCTTTGGACTATATTTTGTCCTTCCAGCAGACAACTCATATTTTATCGCTGATAATTCCTGAAAATGCATCTCTGCTTCAGACTGCAAGTATCTTTCCCAAGAATCACCCAGCCTAATATGCGGCCCCTTTTTTTTCTTTAACTTCATTTTGAATATAATATTAGTAAGGGTTGTATGTTATCAGGAATTCACTATCAACATACACCAGCAGATCCGAACCTCACTAACATCATTCATGGATGAGAAAAAAGTAGCGCTTCATATAGTCAAGGTACATTCTGATGCTCTGTGTGAATTGATACCGATTGTAAGAATTATTGGACAGATTTTAATTTATTTTCCCATGAACCACGTTTTACTGTATGCTACTACCGTGGCCACTATTGCTGCCACTATGCGGAAATTTTTTATCATAACATACGTTGGCATCGTCTAAGGTGAATTGTCCATTCTTATTGGCTTCTCTTATTACACAATTGAAATATCTAGTTAGTGCAAATGCAGGATAGGCAATACTTGACGCTATTATGAGGGATGTGGCCACAATCGCACCAATGATTGAGAGCATTACGGTTTTGTTAGAAAAGTAGTAGGACATACTTACTGCATGAATTTATTTATAATATAATATAAGAGATGATATGCAAATTTCAGTTTGTTCTTTATCATACTCTGATCTAGTTTACTGATAAATTAAAATTCCCTCTAGGAAAGTGTTGCTTTATTTGCGCCAGGGATAGTTTTTTACCTCCCACGCCAATTTATATGGTATAATCTTAAATAGCGTAGTTGGATATTTGAGGGACAATGAATTGTAGTGGCAAGGCAAAGGAATCAAAAAAAACATTGCTCATCACTTTTATGACGGCTTCTTTAGTAATGGTAATTACTACTGGCGCTCATAGTAATTTGATAATATCTTCTTCTGCACTTGTAGTAAAGGCGAAAGGTAATAGCAGTAGTGGTAAAGTAGGAGGAGCTGTTCCCTTGATCCCTTTGAATTCAGGAAATCCGAAACTTGACCAACAGATTAATCTATTCTTTAAATGTATAAAGAAGACTGGTCATACTGGAGGACTCAAAGGAGAGCCAAGTAGAGAAGAAGTTGATAACTGCTATAATCACATATTTGTTAACGGGGATTTGTCTGGCTCAAGGAATCCATATACTAGCAAACCTAAAAATAAGCTATAATACATTCTATTGACCTATATGATTTTATGATACAACTTCCTGTTTAAAGTGAATGGTAACTAAACGTTTAGTGACCACGACATTTAGGATTCCCATATTGCTATTGGCCTTGTTCCTTTTTTGTCTTTCAAATTCTATGAAATAGATCATGCTAATCCGGATGGCACAATGAATTGAAGGCAGCAGCTATGAGATCATGTATTATTTGTAGACAGACATTTTCTTCTCAACCATAACTCCTCTGGCTTCACTTTATGTGATCTACTTTCCTTCTGGCTTGATATTCCTTTCCACAAATTGGACACACTACTTTCACACTTTCTTCATCTCATTTAGTATGCTTTGGATACTACTGCTATCTTATACTACTTGCTCGTTTATCTGGAATCAGTTAACATGGATATTTACCTGACTAATTTAACTGTGCCTTAGTATCCTTAGATTAATAAATTATGTTAATCTTTCTTATATGAAGACGTGTGTTTAATAATGAACAACACGTTCATAAAAGCACTTATCATTGAACAATCACATACGTCTTTACAGGTAATAGTTATTAATTATTTATTATAATATACAACAACGAAAATGTCACATCAATCAAAAGTTAATAATAATGGTCTTACAGCAGCAAATGCCATAGCAATAGCAGGATTGAATCTTGCCTTATCTTATGAAAATGCAGCTGTTGATAGGCTGGAGAAAAGGTTGTCTGAAAGCATTGTGCCAGAAGTTAAACAGAAGATAAAAGGCCATCTTGAGGAGACTAAGCAGCAACAAGAAAGGCTGAGGGAAAGAATTAAGGCGCTAGGAGGAGGAGTAGGAATGGAACCCATATCTGAAAAAGGTCAATTACCCATACCTCAACCACCACAAAAGCTAAAGATTATGATTGAAAGTAGTAGTTCAGATAAAGAAAGAGAAGTTTGGGAATCACTAAACGATTTGATAATAGAAAGGGCGGAGTCCATTATGTATAAAGGTGGGATTCAAGCACTCGAGCTGCTAAAAGCAGATAAGAAGACCATTAAAGTACTAGAGAAGAATTTGAAAGAAGAAGAAGCTTTTGGAGACTGGTTAGAGAAGAATAATCCAAAGATAGCAAAAAGACTAATGACCAAACAGATCCAGGAGAGGAGGCAGGGAAAGAAGAAAACAATGCGAGAAGAGAAAGAGGTAGAAGCCGTATCAGCAACGACAGCTGCTTAAAGACAGATAGAGCATTTTTATTTCTTTTTATACTCGAAGTAATCTATATGTATGGAAAATGTGTTCCATTGCGAAATTTGTAAAAAGGATGTAGATATAATAGAAACAAGACAACACGCTGACCATGAAGAAAGAATACTGAGTTGCGGCCACAGATCCAACAAATATGTAAGAAATATTATTGAACCTCCAAAACAGATATCAGATAAGATTTCGACAACAGTAACAAAATTTAAACAATCCCAAAGAGTCTTGGTAGAAGAAAAAGTTATCAATGGAAAACTGTCATTGCAATTTTCTGCTGAAAAGATTAATGTTGTTATAAACGATAGTATCATCAATGTCCGTGCAGAAGACGACTACACTTTTACCGGAAGCCTTTCTCAAAAAGAGGACATCATTAATAAGACTAGATCCTTAAGATATGAAGTCGAAAAAAGTTCTATTGATAATGAAGAGAAAGAAAAAACATTATCTTTGCTCCAAAGAATAGAATACATTCTTACAATCAAATCTTATTCTGATGCCACATCCATATTTAGCAAATTGAAAATGTGGATAATGCGTAATAGATGGGTATTTAATGTTGCATCGTCACCTTTCATCATAAAGATTATTGACTTAATCGAACATATAATGAAGCATACCTGATGACATCAGGAATATTGTAAATATATCCTTCGTTGTCACACATTTTTGTTTGGACTGATAATCCCAAGCCTCAGTCATCTAGCTAAACATGGGCTCTTTCGGCCTTGCTTTTATTGTCCTATACTTATCTGGTCCATATCAGGCCTTTTTCGCGATAGCGCAACCAATAGTCATCCAAGCAGTCATCATAACAATTGTAGATGATGTAGGACAAAGCATTGAACTAGTATATCAGAAAATTCATTCACACTTTCCTGCTAGACACAAGATAAAGCGTAACTGGTTCTTCATGCTTTTCTTTTATCCAGAGTAATTCGAAATCTCCTTCTGTTATCAAATCTTTTATCTCCTTTTCTGTAAAGAATCGGATTTGAAAGCCGTTTATATCGTAGATTCCCTTATCTATCTCTCTGCCTTTGCGGTAGGATTTGTCATTGTGGTTCCTGACAGAAAAGAAGTTCAAACCATTTGGTTTTAGTACTCTTTTTATTTCTGAAAATATAAAATGAAGCTCGTCTAGTGAAAACCTCATGTTAAGAAGCATGTGTGAATATACAGCATCAAAATGTCTATCTCGAAATGGAAGCGGCTTCTTGACATCAAAGATTCGTGATTTGATTGGTAGCCTTTTTTCCTTTGCTATCTTATCTAGTATCTCAATCGCAGTAACAGAATAGTCAAATGCTTCTACTTCAATACCCTTTGATGCAAACAACGTAGTATCTCTGCCATGACCTGAGCCCAGCTCCAATACTTTCTTTACATTATTTGTTTTCATATGGTTAAAACAAAGAAGGGCGAAGTTGCTAGGTTCTTCCCCAAAGAAAGTGTTATCTGATTTGTAGACTTTATTCCAGACTTCACTCATTGTCGTTGCTACAACCTCAATTTTTCTTTTTGGTTATTATGCTCGTGGCATCTCTGCAACAACAAATATCCCTCGTACAATTAGTACATATTTCTATAGCTCTATCTATGCAGGTTGAGGGATCGCATTGACATTCTGCGCATTTTATCATACTTTCAGATATCAAACTCTTACTATTTGTTTATAAACAATCTATAAGTCTTAAGCCTTATAGCTAGAGAAAGACAATCACAAATTAATAGTAAGAATATTTGAAACCCTAGAAAAAGCAGTCCAACAAAGAGAAAAGGTGATACAAACCAGGGAGCTTTACAATCAAGTATTATATTCTGCTAGACGAGATAAGACAAGTTCTTTTATTTTCCCAAATTCCAAAGTGTATTTAACATTAAAACACCTGATACAATTACAATTATCAGACATATTAGTAAGGCTAACTTTTTACTTATTATCAAATTCTTCTAATCATTATTGTTAGGATAGCTCGTTATCTTATCTGTATCGATATACGTCGTATAGATTCTGAACATCCACATACCTGTGTCACAACATGGCATACTCTTCACAATCCAATACCAACTTGGATTTTAAAAATGTTCGACATATCATCTTTAGTCAAACTACTATCTGTCTGATACAATGAACCCTCGGGT
>DATDLD010000081.1:0-19777 GCA_036519475.1 Candidatus Nitrosopolaris sp.
TATACCTGATTTAGTATTGTTGTATTGCTTAGCAATACGTTGACAATAGGGCATTTGTAATATCCTGATAAATATTCGCTCTTTGTTTGAGCCACATTACAGGAAGAGAATATTTAAGAGGTTTAGTTCTCTAAAACAATACGGATTTAGATGTCTGATAGTAAACCCATAAATGACCAATTGAGCAGATTTTCTTATCTTAAGCAGAAGCTTGGGAGCCCCGAGCTCCAACAAGATATGAATGAAAATTTGGACAAATTAAGGGAACAAAACCGTTTGGTTCATTCAGATATCTTAAAGGATGCCATCGATAAGATTAGATTGTTAATCATGGATGAAGATATAACCAATGCCTTAGGGTACAAGATGTACATCGAACACTTAATCTCATTGGCTCAACATTAGTGAAAAAACAATATCTTAACTTATAGCTCGTATCGGTAATTTTGAAATAATGAGATGCTCAAGATGATTAGCATTCAGGATAGCCTAAAATCAATTGTTTGTGCAGCTACAGATTATGGCATCACGGCACTCATTAAGCGCAAGCCTTGAGTTTTGTGCTACAAAACAGTTTATTTTGTCAAAACATATAGGCAAGTATGCTCACAAGAACTTAAAGGGATTTGATGCATTTCAGAAGGAGGTCTCATTATTTTGTCAGCTGACTTCAAAAAGATGATGGAAATATTGCGCCAACAGAGACCTGATTTGAATCATGACAGTATTAGGGATATGATTGACGAAAAAAAGCGGAAAATCGGCGCGGGTTACTTAACAGACCAAGGTGCATTATTTTTAGTGGCTGCTGATTTAGGGGTTTCTTTTGAAAATGTACCGAAATTGAGTGCTGAAATAAAAGATCTGTATATAGGCGCCAAAGACATCACTTTCACAGCAAGAATCTTAAATGTATATCCAATTCGCAAGTTTTTGAAAAAGGACTCAAATGTGGAGATTAGGAATCGAACATTAACCGTTTATGATCAATTTTCTAGCATAAAGGTTAAGCTATGGGATGATCAGGTCAATCTTCCCGATAAAATGAATTTGCAAACCGGAAAGCTACTAAGGATCACTAAAGCATACGTTAAATCTGGACTAGATGGCAAGCCAATTATTCATCTGAGTTCCAATAGCACGATCGATGCTATAGAGCAAACCGAGAATACTATTCCAAGTGTAGAAGCAAAGGCAATAACGATTGATGATGTCACGCAACCTCAGGAAAATGTCGTCATTATTGGCAATTTAGATTCTAGTCCGAGGATATCTAACTTTAACAACCCTCGTGGCGAGTCAAGCAGGGCTCTTCAAATGGAACTATCAAATGATTCCAATACACGAACATTACGAGTAGTAATTTGGAACATACAGGAGGATCAGCTTCCCAAGGTATTCACTATCGGAACAAAGATGAGACTCGTAGGAACAAAAATAAAAATGGCTAGTCCTCAATTTGGCAATGGAGATCTTGAAATTCACGGGGACGAAGGAACACTCTTGGAGTTTCGTGAACCCCAGACAGAAATTGAAGTGATGCAACTAAGATTAATATCAATAGGCAAGGAAAGTACCCGGGGAAATACTGAGTGTCTTGCTCTAGAAAGAAACGGCAATTTTGTATTCCTAGTAATCGATAACTCGCTGCTAACTAGCCAGATTAGCTCCGGCACAATTATGGAATGTGTTCCGAGTAGAGTTCTAGGTTCTTTCATTATGTTTTCAAAAGAAGATTCATATCTGAGGATAGTTGAAGAGGATCCCTCTTTCCCCCAATTGGCTCAGGTCGAATCAAAAATTAAAGATATTCGACAGAGTGAAAAGCCAGTTTTAGTAGAGGCAATAGTGTTACAGGCGCCAAACACCACAGACGTTAATACCAAGTATGGTAGCGTTGTTTCAGTGTCCGACACACTGCTTGGCGATGATACGGGGGAAATTAGGCTGGTGGGATGGCGTGATCAAAGTTCATCTGTAAATAATTTGAAGGTAGGCGATAGAATTAAAGTCATCGGCGCCTTTGCAAGCAGCGGATTGGAAGGAAAGATAGAACTCACGTTAAAGCCATATTCGTCTGTTTTAAAAGTAAACTAATGCTTTAGCATGATTGTACTTTGATTGGTAGCTCTATTATTTGAGATGCAAAAAGCAAATAGAGATTCGATTCGACCACTATAGTTAGCAAGTTTAGCGAAATCTTGTGGTCCAAATTTCACTGAAACTGATACTTAGAAAAAAGCACTACCTCAAGTAGAATTACCGCTAATAATAATTGCTGAGTAGAAATATCTTTGCCGCGGTTTGGTTACTGCAGCTTAATCAAGCTCTACTTAAATTCCTTTTCTAGCATTTTTTTTTTCTTATTTATTTGGAATAAGTTTTCGGTATTCTTTATTGCTTCTGTCCGATTACGCTTAAACATCATTGATTGCATAAGAAGATGATTTTCTGGGATTACCATTCCGGTCTGATCATCCGAATACGAAACTTTTAGAGTATCATCTTGAACTCTCATAATATCTTCATGAATATGAACCATGTGCGTGTCACCATGTGGAAAACCTAACTGTATCGCTTTATTTCTGAGCTCGGCAGTACCTTTAACTTTGTTTAATATAGCTACTCCAAACTCATTTCGGAATATCTCGATTATCTTCTCTTTGTTTGGGGCCTTCCGTCTGAATCTTATTAACATCTGGTGAAGATGCATCATTCTAGAGGGAACCTTATATGCTTCAACATAGAGGTTGGCAGCGGGGATAAAATCCTTCACATCTTCTTGGTGATGGGGGAGCCTGTCCCATTCGATAGAATCATTTACATCTTTTGAATCTTCTAAATCTGCCCATCTTCTAACCAATGTGACATCGTATCTTTTTATCTGTCCGCTGTACTGCTCGATTAGTGGCTGCATTATTCTTCCCATACCGGAAACATTGCAGCTGCCCTGGATAACATAGGTTTGATCGGAGGCCTTTTCATAGTTTACCCTGGAGTTATGAATCATTTCTGCAACTGAGCGGTCTCCATGCCTATCTTCGCCTCCTTGGAATATGGCGGGTTTTTGCATCGGTTCATACAAATGTTTTTTATTATTAAAGCCTCCACCCTCCATCGTAGCATCTATAATGAGATCACTTTGTCCAACTGCTTCTTGAATAGTTCCTTTTATCCTGTATCCTTTTTTTTCGAAGTCATTTAAGTTCGCGGCAGGGACATAAATATCAAGACCATTTTCCAATGCTTCTAACGTTTTTTCATTTGCAGAATATTTCCCGATGCCTATCAGGTGAATTTCCTTGTCCGCAGCTAATGCCGTCCCTAGGCGACGACCTATGTTGCCATACCCATTTATGAAAACGCTTAACAAAGCAATCACTCGATTTAATTTAACTTGAAAATAGCTGCAAGATATTATATATATTCCTGAAATTACAATATCGACTGCTGGGAACTGTGCGTCAAGGCATTGATTCCCAACTAGATTTATATATATTTGACATAGAGTACATGCGAATTTAATTGGAAAGTATCGAACCATCTTTTGCAAGGACTTAAATTGTCATCCTAACAACGTAACAATATGTGAGGATGACTCTGTGAGAATACTTGTCATAGACAATTATGATTCATTTGTATACAATATCGTGCATCTCTTGGGACAGCTAAAGACTGACCCTGAGGTGGTTCGAAACAACAGAATCACGGTTAACGACGTAAAAGCTAGCAAGCCCGATGCTATAATCATCTCACCAGGACCAGGCCACCCAGCTAATAGAAAGTATTTTGGGATATGTACGGACGTCATAACTGAGCTCGGGCCGCACATACCAATTCTAGGAATATGCTTAGGCCACCAGGGCATATTTCACGCATTTGGAGGCAACGTAATTAATGCCAGAAGAGTAGTGCACGGTAAGACAAGCGAAATCGAATATAGCTCCGATAGGCTTTTTGAGGATATTAGTAATCCATTCAAAGCAACTCGCTATCATTCTCTAGTAGCTGACCAGAAAAAAATTCCAAAATGTCTGGAGATAACCGCTCACGCACTAGATGACGGTGAAATAATGGGTCTAAGACATAGGCAGTATCTGATAGAAGGCATACAATTTCACCCAGAATCTATTTTGACAGACGAAGGACCAAAGTTACTTTCTAATTTCATATCCATGGTAAGAAAATGAGCTCCACCTCGATGGACCTTCGTCCCATAATACGGAAACTGACGTCACGGATGAATTTAGACGAAGCTGAAATCCATCAGTCTATAGAATCCATATTGCAAGGGAGAACATCTGAAGCTTCTGCTGCCTCTTTTTTAACAGCTCTTACGATGAAGGGTGAATCCTCTGATGAGATCAGAGGGATATTTCAAGTTGTAATGAAACATGCGTTGATGATTGCTCCTAGGGTTAACGGCAGGCTAATCGACACGTCTGGAACCGGAGGTGATGCATTAAAATCGTTCAACATTAGCACTGCTGCAGCGATAGTTGCAGCAGCTGCAGGTGCCAAGGTAGCGAAACATGGCAATAGATCCGTATCTGGAATCTGTGGTAGCGCAGATTTTCTGGAATATGTCGGTTTGGATCTTAACGCATCCTCAACCAATGTGGCCGACGCAATTGAGAACGTAGGAATAGGTTTTCTCTTTGCTCCTAAATTTCATCCTGCGATGAGAAACATTGCCTCAGCCAGAAATGCCATGGGGATACGCACAGTATTCAACATTATCGGTCCATTATGTAATCCTTGTTCGAACCTTTCCGGCCAAATAGTAGGAGTGTCTGATAACTCATTACTTGAGGTGGTCCCTGTCGTAATGAAACGCAAACAGATCAGCGAGTTAATGGTGGTATGGTCGCACGATGGATTTGACGAGCTATCTAACACATGTGAAAATAACATCGTGTGGGTTAACGGAAACGAAACTAAGCGATTTAGCCTTCATCCAAAGAGGCTAGGCCTGACCGTTGCTAAAATAGAGGACCTAGTTGTTCATACAATGGAAGACTCTGTGCGAGATACGTTGCAGGTAATTAATGGTGTTGCCAACAGACAAAAAGAAGATGTGGTTCTTCTAAATGCAGCCGCTGCATTAGTTGTCGGGAGAGTCGCAAAGAATCTACAGGAAGGTGTCGACATAGCTAGAGATACTATAAAAAAAGGGAAATCACGAAAGAAGCTGCTTCAGTTAATAGACACCTGTGGGAATAAACATAGGTTAGAAGAAGCTGAAAGAACTTTAAGGCTGTGACGCTACTCTACTAACAGACTATTTGTCGACTTCTCTTCGCATAGATTTCTCATTAGCTCAAATACCATTCTTCTTGGTTATGATACGGTTCCTTGCCACACCGAGACTTTGAGTTGCTCTTTGTTTAGTCGCTCAATTAATTTCAAAATCTTACTCTGCCATAACTATACTATAAAATAAGTTACACAAACAAAAAGGGAAGTGGAGCAGAGAACAGGAAATAAATAATTCTACGCTCCCTTAAAATCAGGGAAGAAAATACATCCTCGATACTTTATTTTCTTCTTGTTTTTGGTTTTGCTTTCGCTTTAACTTTAACTGTTTTGCTAGTTGCTTTCTTGCTAGCTGCTTTAACCTTAGCAGCTTTCTTTGGACCTCCGCCTCCGATTTTGAACATCTTAGTACCACAGACTGTACAGATACCGGAGAGTGCATTTTGTCCGTTTTTCATTGTAACCAGTTTTTCATCTTTCATGTCCCTTTTTGCTTTACATTTTACACAATACGCTTGTGTTGCCAACGTGACATAACTCTTCATGCTAGAATATAAGAATAGCTATAATTTTGATTATCTGATTGTCCTAAGCTAGAATAATCGAAAATAAATCATCACAATTGTGATATACAGAACGCAAAAACAAACAAAGTCAAAAAAAACCACAAAAATACTACGACTAGTTTGCTGAAGATATAAGCGTAAGATAGATAGATTAAGCAATCGCATACTACATAGGTACTCTAGCTGCTGTTAGATATCAATAAAGGAGCTAGGGCTCAACCAACTAAAAAAGTCTGATAAACTGAGCAACTACTCCAGTATATTTTTATGTTATGTGAGATTTATGCTTGACAGGAAAGCACTTCAAATTGGACTCCGCCGCTGATAATCCCCAAACCGATGTGGAATTACTTGGATGGAACGACCTGGTTAATCTGAAACGTAGTTTATCCGCCTATTTGAAACAATTGACTGATATGCTCGTTGAGTCTGAAACAAAAAACTTTCATGCAATCAACAACAATATCAGGATAGAAAAAGATATTCTAGACAACTTCATGCAGCGTCTAAAGGAAGTTAAAACGGATATTCATTCCAAAAATGCTGAGCTACTCGATGTTAGTGAAAAAATTCGGCAGTCCAAGAATTTCCTTTCTACAATGCAACCTAGACTCCCTAAAGATAGTGAAAACGATCTATGTAAAATTGTTGAATTCAATCAGAGAATAATTGACGAAAAGGAGTACAAGAATGAGAGAGAAAAAAACCAACTGATGGATGAGCTGAAAGCTGCCATAATGAAGGTAGAAGCAATCAAAGCGATTCGCACGATAAGGGATCAACTCTCTTCACTTACTAACCAATCAGAAGAAACTAAGAAATCCATAATATCATTCAATGAAGAAGAACGCTCCCTGAGGATGAAAATTAATGATAAACGCAATAAAATAAATGAGTTGTTTGAATCGAAAAGACAAAATGTAATTGAGCGGGAAAAGCATTTGCTTAGTTACAACGATGTCGTCAGTAGATTAGATGCCATCAACAAGCGCCTCGACATGATGGCTGAGATGAGAAAAAAAGAACACCGTCAATTTGGCCATCACTTTACTACTGATTCGCTTTTGAAGGCGAAGGCGGACGCGAAGAAAAAGTTAAATGCTGGGTCTAAATTGAGTTTCGAAGAGCTAAAATTACTCTACAGTGAAGATGTTAACTATTGACCTCGTTTCAGAAGCGTTCTCTTCCTATGTATCACCATAAGGCTACGTCAAGTCGACCAAGATAGATCCCGACTAATCTTATCTCCATTTCTGATTTGGATTAATGGCCTATCTATAATTCAGCGAAGTCTTTATCCCCTAAAATTTAAACAGACTATATATAATTCGCTACTTTTCTGTCGGCTCGCTAGAGGCTTACTTAATCGTTCATCCTGAAAATGAATTCTCAAATCCGTTTTAAATTCGTGAAGTAGTTCTCCCTCGAAGACTTTGAATATTGCAGTGCCTCCTTTTCGCAAAACTCTACTTGCTATACTAAAAGCGCAACGTGAAAGAGAGATTTGTTTGGTATGGTCCAGATCCCATATCCCACCAATTTGAGGAGCGAGATCAGATAGAACCACGTCTAGATTGCCGTTCATCATTCTTATTATAGAATCTGCCATTTCTTGATGTTCTATATTTCCATGTAATATTATAGCCCCTTCAAGAGGCTCTACTTCCTTCATGTCAACTCCGATTACCCGTCCCTGTGGACCTAGCTTCTCCAACACTACCTGAAGCCACCCGCCTGGTGCACATCCAATGTCAAGAACTTTGCTCCCAGGTTTCAGAAAGTGATGAGTATTGTCAAGTTGTATTAGTTTATAGGCCGATCTGCTTCGATAGCCTTGCCGTTTAGCTAATTTCCTATAATGATCCTTCCTTGCCTCAGACAGTCTCATTACCTGCTCATTATAAATTGAAGCTAGAGAAAAGTATTTGTTTTAATCAATTCTTGGCAGATACAAGACTTCTAAAGTATCGATTAACAGAGGCGTCAAATAGGTCAATTAATAGCATTATGATAAACGAGAGATCATTTATCTAATTGGGAATCACGTAAAGTTAATTAAAGCTACTTGAGTTTTTGCTCTTGTCGTACAATGGTAGATAAAAATCGGATTAAGAATATTGTTGATGACGCTTTTTCAAGCAAAATTAAGGTTGTAACTGAAGAATCTGCCAAGGACATATTGGTCGAATACGGTATCAGGGTGCCGGAACATGCATTGGTCTCTGTTTCTTCTGAAGTTCCAAAAAAGGCACGGGAGGTTGGTTTCCCCTTGGTCGCAAAAATTGTCTCATCTCAAATCTTGCACAAGACTGATGTTAAAGGAGTTAAGACTGATATTAAATCAGAGGAAGAGGCGAGTGAAGTTTTTATGGAGATGTACAATAGGCTAACGAACCAATATGACGTCAAAGGTGTACTTTTAGAAAAGATGGTTCCTCCTGGAATAGAACTTATTGTAGGCCTTCAGAACGACCCTCAATTTGGGCCCGTTATTATGTTTGGTCTGGGTGGAATAAATACGGAAATTTTTAAGGACGTAGCGTTCAGAGTCCTTCCCATAACTAGACAGGATGCAAGAGAAATGATCGAATCGCTTAAAGGTAAACAGATTTTGAAGGGTTTTCGCGGAGCAGATCCAGTAAATATCGAAATGTTAAGCGATGCCCTGGTAGCCATGGGTAATTTGGGAATTGACCTGGCACCATATTACGAGAGTGTTGACTTCAATCCGGTCATTGCCTATCCGAACGATTATTGTGTAGTAGACGCAAAGATAATTCTAAATGAAAATCCTAACCCTAAGACGATTTCAAGTGCTCAACCTGACTCATCGTACATTGAAAACTTTTTCAATGCCAAGTCTGTAGCATTGATAGGAGCGTCCCCTGAGAGCGGAAAAATCGGAAATTCAGTACTGGAGAGTTTGACGAAGCATGATTATAAGGGAAAAGTCTTCCCGGTCAATGCAAAAGGATATCCTGAAATTATGGGTATTCCAGCATACCGAAGTCTTGAGGATATAAATGCTCCAATCGACGTTGTTGTTGTAACAGTAGATCTGAAATTTGTTCCTGAGATCCTTAACACCTGCGGAAGGAAGAAAATACATAGTATGGTAATTATTTCAGGTGGAGGCAAGGAGCTAGGCGGAGAGCGCGCGGTTATTGAAGAACAAATAAGAAAACTATCGAATGAACTAAAGGTCAGGATTATTGGCCCTAATTGTATTGGCATGTTCAATGGTGAGAACCGCTTGGATTGTGCTTTTCAGGGTCACAAAAGAATGGTGAGGCCGCAAAAAGGCAATGTTGCTTTCCTGTCCCAGAGTGGAACTGTGGGTATTGCATTCATGGAAACCTCAGACTCATTTGGTATGAGCAAAATGGTATCATATGGCAACAGATCGGATGTTGATGAGGCAGATATGATATGGTACTTGTCTGATGACCCTCAAACTAGAGTAATAGGTCTGTATGTGGAGGGGCTAGGAGATGGTCGTAAATTCATGAACACAGCAAAATCAGTTATCAAAAATACAAAGAAACCTATAGTCATGTTTAAAAATGGCAGGAGTTTGAGAGGGGCCAAGCAAGCAGCTTCTCACACAGGTTCTCTCGGAGGTTCACATGCGGTAGTAAATGGAGCCTTGGACCAGTCGGGAATCATCTCCGTAGACAGTTATGAAGAGCTTACTGGCTCTCTTAAGGCGCTTACGTGGCAACCGATCCCCAAGGGTAATAGAATTGCCATGGTCACAAACGGTGCTGGACCTGTGATAGCAGCAATAGATCAGTTCGAAAATCTAGGATTGCAGCTTGCTGAATTAAGCGACCAGACAAAAAAGTCGATGAGGGAACATTATCCGCCAACCTATATCATCGGCAACCCATGTGACGTTACAGGTTCTGCAACCGCAGATGACTATGCGTTTGCCATACAGACATTCATGGATGACCCCAACATGGATATTATTATGCCGTGGTTCGTGTTCCAAGACGACCCTTTGGAGGAATCCATCGTTGATGTATTAGCTAAATTTAAACAGCATAATAAAAAGCCAATTCTAGTTGGTGCGATGGGGGGACCCTTTACTGAAGGAATATCAAAACGGATTGAAGAGAGAAATGTCCCAGTATATAATTCGGTACAAACGTGGGTAACAGCCGCAGGTGCATTAGCTAAGTGGTCTAAAGTTAGTGCGGACAATCCAAACTCACTAAATTAGTATTGTCTATCTAAGCCATGTATTCTTTTGGCAATTTGATACACTGGATATGAAGGAAAAGGTTATTATATTTATTAATGCCAATTATTGCTAATGGAAAGCATACAAAGCCAAGTCGTAACGATCACACCAAAGGCAGCAGAGAAAGTAGCTGAATTTATGAAACAGGAGGGGAAGAATGACCTTTTCCTTCGGGTCTACGTTTCAGGAGGGGGATGCTCTGGTTTATCCTACGGTATGGGATTTGAAGAAAAATCCGAGGAAGATGATAGAATAATAGAGCAAAATGGTGTAAAGGTGTTAATTGATGACTACAGCCAGAGATACCTGAAAGGTGCGAATATAGACTATATTGAAAGTCTCATGGGTGCAGGATTTAAGATTAATAATCCAAATGTAACCAAGAGCTGCTCCTGTGGACATTCATTTAGTACCGAATAGCCAAGATAAAGCTCTGATTGTTATTTTTGCACTAAGGCCATATTCCTCTGATATTTGTTGCTTCAACGACCCTCTCGATCGCTAAGAGAGTACTGGCCTTCCGCATATTAACGGTATACTGATCATGTGTTTCATAAACATCTGAAAACGCTTTTGAAATGTTTCTATCAAGCCTCTGGTTTACCTCGTCCTCTTTCCAGTACTCTCGCCTCAAATTTTGCAGCCATTCAAAATACGATACCGTTACACCTCCTCCATTTGCCAGAATATCAGGTATTACCATGATCCCATTCTTGTATAAGATATCATCAGCATCAGGTGTTGTAGGTCCATTGGCTGCTTCAGCAACAATTTTTGCTTTGATTTTACCCGCATTTTTACTTGTAATTTGGTTTTCTAATGCGGCTGGTACCAGAATAGTACACTCCATTTCAACCAGATCTTCATTGCTGATCGGTCTAGTCCCAGGGAAACCTACTACTGAGCCTTTCTTTTCTTTGTGTTTCCTTAATGCACCAACTTGAATACCATCTTTATTACTTACCCCTCCGTTGGAATCTGAAACGGCTATCACTTTTGCACCCTGTTCTTCAAGAAATTGTGCGGAATATTGACCGGCGTTTCCGAACCCCTGAACGACGACCGTTGCTGTATTCATGTTAATTTTTAATCTCTTTGCAGCCTCTCTTACAGTAAATGACAATCCTCTACCTGTTGCTTCGGTCCTGCCCAATGATCCACCTATAGCAAGTGGTTTTCCTGTAATAATCTCCGGTTGCATGAAGTTTCCCTTCAGAGCGGAATACGTATCCATAATCCATGCCATTTCCTTACCTCCAGTATACACGTCAGGCGCTGGAATGTCAGCCCTGGGACCAATGATATCTGAAATGGCATAAGCATACCGTCTAGTTAGACGCTCTAATTCATCCTCAGACATTTCTTTTGGATTACATATGATACCACCCTTGCCACCACCATAAGGGATGTCAGCGACTGCACATTTCCATGTCATCCACATTGAAAGCGCCTTAACTTCATCAATAGAAACCTGTGGGTGATATCGAATTCCTCCTTTGTAGGGCCCGCGGGCATCGTTATGTTGAGACCTGAAGCCAGTGAATACCTTTATTTCATTATTATCCATTTTAACAGGTAACGAAACTGTAAGAACTCGTTTCGGGTTTGCTAAGACTTGTCGCATTCCGTCGTCTAATTTTATAAGTTTTGAAGCTTCGTCAAGCTGTTGTACGGCTGTTTGGTATGGATTTATTGCCGAAGCAGTAGAAGATCCTGTCATTACAATGTTGTCAAAAAATCGGTCTATTTAAGTGTTGAACTCTGGCCGACGCGAGTCTCCCTTTATATCGATTGTTTTACTTTTTCTGAGATCTCAATCCGAAGTTGATCATCTGTCTGGGCTAGATCCTTAATACCTAGTGAGTTTGCAATGGTTTCAAGTTTTTCACGTTCTGATGACACAGGTTTAATAATCTTCGGCCCCTGAAAAGAAGCTATTGCGTCAGTGGGCTTTACCGAATCTTCCATTCCCTTCCTAAATAACTGCTGAGCCTTTTCGTATTCTGCAGCGGCTCTTCCAAGAGTTCTTGAAACCTCGGGAACTTTTTTTGAACCGAATAATAAAATCAATCCCACCAATATGATAATAACCCATTCAGAGCCTCCTATATTCATTTGAAAGATTGATATCATCATCGTCTTTAATTGCGCAGAGCGTAAATTAAGGTTTTCGTCGAGCATATCAAGGCAGAGATAGTCATCGCAGCTGGCATTTGATGACTTATCTCGGAAAGATCAGAACCGTTAATAAATGCTTGAACCAGTATTTCTACGGAGCAAATGGGGTATCGGTACCTAGATGATGCAATTACTACTAGATTACATGAATTTATCTCAATGCTTAACGAAGAGTCTGAGAATGGTTCTATCATAGTGGTCGAGGGAAAAAGAGATGTAGAAGCTCTTGCGCGCGCGGGATTCAATGGAAATTTAACTGTTTACAATCGTTTCAAAGGCATCACCAATTTTGTTGATAGCCACTCCCGAATCCGTGCTAAAATAATACTACTGCTAGATATGGATAGAACGGGAAAATATCTTACAAGTAGGATTATTTCACAACTTCAATATCGGGGGGGCCATGTCAGCCTGTTTTACAAGAAAGCTTTGGCGAGGATTAGCAATGGAAAAATCAGACACGTAGAAGATCTTTCTGCTTATGCACCTCATTTAGCCGGAATCACACGAGGCAGGCAGGATCTTTACTTTTATGTTTAATTTAGCAGGCGGATTAGGTAGAATTGAGGGTTGTAAAACCGCATTTTATCAGCATATCAATGGTCAAAGCACTTATATTCGAGCCAACACACTTTTAACTTTACTTAATAGTAATATGGGGTTAACAAGTTGCCTAATACAGGAATCGTAAAGTATCATGTTAAACTAAAGTTCGAAGTTGACGGATTAGTTGAAAAAGCTGATATAATTGGCGCCATTTTCGGTCAGACCGAGGGTCTTCTTGGGCCAGAGATGAATCTAAATGAGTTGCAAAAGGTGTCAAAAGTAGGCAGGATTGAAGTCAACGTAGATAGTAAATCGAACATGGCAAAGGGCGATGCAGTGATTCCAATGAGTACGGATATTTCTACTGCTGCGCTCATAGCGGCAGCCATTGAGAGTATCGACAAAGTTGGGCCCTTTCAAGCCAAATTTGGGCTTGTAGGCATAGATGACATTAGAGCAATTAAGAAAAAAGTGATCGTAGACCGTGCTAAGAAGATTGTCCAAGAATGGGCAACGAAGACAATCAGTGAAGGAGAGGAAATGCTGAAAGACGTCTATGACGCGAGCAAGCCCGGAAAACTTACTGCCTTTGGCAAAGCGCAACTTGCATGTGGAACAGGCGTGTTTGATTCAGACTGGATTATCCTTGTAGAAGGGCGCGCAGACGTCATTAATCTACTGCGGGCTGGGTTTGATAATGCGATTGCTATTGAGGGCGCAAAGATTGACGAATCAGTCACCAAACTTACGGAAGGGAAGAAAGTGATCGCCTTCCTGGATGGTGATAGAGCAGGAGATTTGATTCTAAAGGAACTACAAGGAATGGTAAATGTAGACAAAGTCTTAAGAGCTCCTATGGGTAGGGAGGTAGAGGAATGTACCCCGTTAGAGATTGCAGAGATTTTGAGAGACGTAGTTGTTGTTGGTCAACATCCTTCCTCAGGTCAGCAGCAAGAGCGCAAGCCTATGAATAGACAAGTTAGTCAAGAATATGGCGATGTGCAGTCCGATCGACAGCAGTCAAAAGACGTACCTCAGGAGTCACGAGAGGATAATGACGATATTCTTTCAATTGTGAGAGAGGTTTATCCCCAGATAAATGAAACGTTAGAGGCAGTAGTACTCGATGGTTCAATGAGAACATTGCTTAAGGTTCCTGTATCAGATGTAGTAAAAAAATTGGATAATACTGAAGGCGCAAAGATGTTAGTACTAGATGGCATCATTACCCAAAGGTTGGTTGAAGCTGCTGATAAGGCAGGGATAGAATATGTGGTCGGGCATAGGATGGGTGATTTGAAAAAATCCACAGATGTACGCGTTAGGACTTTTGTTGCAATGGGAATTAATAACTAATCTGTATGCCGGAGATCAAACTTCAACATATCTTAACATTAACTCAACTCCTTGTCTTAGGGGCTCGCCATAACTTCGTAGAGACATCAACTACTCATCTGGGCAAAGCTATAGGCAGATCACAACAAGCTGTTTCAAAACATCTTATGCATTTGGAAAATCTCGGTTATATAGAACGCGTTAGAAGAGGACAAAAGTTTAGGATAAAAGTAACAGAGCCCGGATACGTTGAGATGGAGAGATTGTTCTTGAGGCTAAGATCTGCAATGGAGTCGGCTCCTCCTGACACCATTGAATTTGAAGGAAAAGTTGTTTCCGGTTTGGGCGAGGGCGCATATTACATGTCACTAATTGGGTACCGAAAACAGTTCAAAGAGAAACTGGGCTATGAGCCGTTTCCGGGTACGTTGAATGTAAAGCTTACGGATCGAGTTTTTATGGATGCCAGACGTGAAATAGGTAAATATCCTGCGGTTTTTATCAATGGATTTAGCGATAATAAACGAACGTATGGTTGGGCTAAATGTTATCCTGCTAGCATAAATAACGGCGATATAGTCGAAGCAGCAATGCTCGTTTTGGAAAGAACTCATCATGACGATAGTATGATGGAGTTAATCGCCCGATTTTCAATCAAGGACACTATAGGAGTTCGTAATGGTGACAAAATCAAAGTGAAGGTATTCATACGTTAAATAATCTTTTATAACGATCCTAAATCCTATAAATTGAGTCACCCAATTCATCCTTTATCTTTGAACTTTTTGTTTCAGGCAATGGTGTATTTAACCTCACGACTCTCACGTTTAGGTTTCGTTTACGGCAATTCTCTGCGATTTCCTTCTCACTATGTGCCTGATCATAGCCCAAAGCAATAATATCAGGTTTCACGATTTCCACAGTATCATAAAGAGTGCCTTCCTTTCCTATCACCGCCAAATCAACAAGAGATAACGAAGAGACAAGCTCTCGTCGAAGACTCTCATTATGATAAATCTTTCTATCTCTGTGGATTTTATTGGCAGTAGAATTCCTTGCAATTACCACTACCAGAATATCCCCCTGTGCTCTTGCCGCCTTCAGGGTGTGAATGTGACCGGGATGAAGAACGTCAAATACTCCACCAACCAAGACTACCTTCAGTAAATTCCTTCCAATGAATGTTAGTCTAGATTTGTCATTTATTTCGATAAATCCAAGTAACGTAAGACGTTTAATCTGTGCTTCATAAATTTCACGCGCTAGTGGTAATCTGGAGTTCATTCTTTCAAATGCAGAAATCTCAGGATCCATCATATACAAGTATAACGACGTGAGAATTGCCTTGTCCATTGGATCCATAATTCATCTTGATGATTGCTTAAAGCAAATTAGACGTTCGATGTCTATATATCAAGCAGGGATTATATAAAGACGAGCCCTCTGCAAAGAGGGAATTTCCATAACTACTGTCCACCTACTGCTTTCTGAACAAAAAAATTTCTAATTGCCGCTTTTGTAATATGCTAAATATACTGTATCACTTGCGCAATAGCCAAATTAATTCTAATAAAAATGATGTAATGTCAGCACAGGATGGTGTTAGCTACTGTACAGAGATTACATTTCCATGGTTAGGAGTAAAGGAGTAAACTGAAACAGACATGGGCATACATGAGCGTTCAGGTCCACGTCTAGATGTTTCTATGGGGTCTGTTCAGCCGTTTCATGATCACTCTTAATGCATTCAGTTACAAGGATCTTAAGTGGCTGGAACCTTATGAAACCGTCAGGAAGAGCCCGTTGCCTTTGCAAAACTTGAAGTCGACTTTCTATTTCTTGTTTGTGCTCATCGCATGTTACTCCGATCATGAATTCCTCATTTTGTGTATTTATTGAGACAATGTAGGACGCAGCAATTCTACAGTCTTTGCGATTCTTCCTCAGGGAACAGTGCTCAGGCACTAACACAAGAGAGATTACTATTGATATAATATAAAACTTCCATCCAAATGTTTACCCACATAGGTATCTCATGGTGCAGGGTACTGCTACTGCCAGAGTCAGCAGCGGACTAATTAACCTTTCAACAATTCCAAAATCACACAACAATTGAATATCTGAGTTTACTTGCGATGCCACTTTCATATCGATATACGGGTCAGTTATTTAATTCGCTGGATTAGATTATTTGAAATCAGTCCTTTTCTTTGGGAGAAATATCGATAGGGAAATTTACGAAAAAGAGGACAGTTAATTTTCACTAATTTTCACTATTTTATGTCTTTACTAGCCCTTCTGCATAATTGTTCTTATCACCAAAGTGCCAAATCAATGCTTAAATTGGTGGAACAAATTTTAAGAACGAGGGTTCGTAGCGCAGACTTACTGTTCTTGGTAGGGTGTAAAATGGATAGCGCGGACGCCTCCTAAGCGTCAGGTCGAGGGTTCAAATCCCTCCGAGCCCGCATTGATACTAGTTCTCAAATAGGGCAGTAAGTTGCTGAGGATAGACTCAGGCCCATTTTAGTTATTTTTTCTTGTACCAGTGCTAGATATTTGATTACTATATTATACAGCGATCGGTCATCAAGCAGCATATTACTCATGTTTCTTTTTTTGGCTTTGTTTTCCTCCAGATCTGGATTTGACCTCCGTAAACCTCATTTTCGTATACAAAAGGGGGGACCTGGGCATAGAACCCTTCCCTTCCTGAGCTAAAAGTCTTCGCTGGCAGAGCTATTTCGTATTCTTTCCCATCTGGCATTCTAATTATTGCAAGTGCGTTCTTGTTTATACTAGTTGGGAAATTGTCATCCTGCGCCAAATTTCACTATTGATTAATAACGGGTATTAATAAAACGTAAGGCGTAAGATAACCTTTAATTGTGCTATAACCATTCTAATTAGACCAGCTTAGAACATATATGCTTGATTTATCACTTATGCAGATTGGCAGTATTTTTGGACCAGGTGCCTCTGATTTGGGTAACAGTCCTATTGCATACGTCATTTGGTTCGCACCTATCATCGTCCTGATGATCTATGGCCAAAAGTTTCAGTCCTGGATGATTTTGAGCGATGTATCAAAATCCCTTATGAAATTAAAAAACATGAAGGAATCAGCACGAAAAGAAACGATCGACTATGTTAAAATGGCAACCACCTTTTCTAGTGATGCTGGCCAAATTATCGATAAATTTCTAGAATATTTCACCGTTGTGCCCGTTGATCTAGATCCTGCCGGGATCATCGGAAAGCTGGACCATGTGATGAGAACAAAAGATGAACGACTCAGGCTGGAAATCAAGAGAATGGGTTCTGGCCTGAGCGAGACGCAGACATCGCGTATAGAAAACATTTTAGAGGCTGCTACCGCACTTAATATGATCTATAAGGTAGTAAGACACTTCTATATCTTGGGAAAACAAACAACTAGCATGTTTGTACTCGTTCAGCTTCAGATGATCATGCCTTTGTTACTGCAAGAGGCTGAAGCTCTGAAGGATGGGATCGGCGCCTTTAAGAAAGGCCAACCAATCGGGGATAGCATAGGGCCTATGGCAGTTGGAAAGATGATGATTGGTAAAGAAAAAAAGGTTATCGCAAGAGAGACTGTATATAGTGAGGATGAATGTATCGGTAGGAAATTGTACCTAATAAAAGCCGAAGGGCCAGGTGGAACAGTAGGTAGACCTGGCGAAGCAGTTCAAAAATTGATCTCGGATCTAGGAATAAAGATCGATGCTATTATAATGATAGACGCAGCGTTAAAATTGGAAGGAGAGAAAACAGGATCCATAGCAGAAGGCATTGGATCAGCTATTGGAGGTATTGGGGTTGAAAGATATCAAATTGAAGACGTAGCAACGAAATTTAATATCCCCATTTATGCAATAATTGTAAAGCAATCGATTCAGGACTCAATTACCATAATGAGAAAGGAAATTTCAGATTCTTCTGATAAAATATTTGACAGCGTATCATCCATCATCAAAGATAAAACATACGTAGGACAATCTATTTTGATTATCGGAGTCGGTAATACAATAGGAGTAGGACAATAGCTCTGTTTTTCCAAAAGAAGAAAAATCGCCCTGCCATAATCTATGCAGAAGAAACATGTCTTAATTGTAACGGAAGACTAAAGAGGCTATTTGAAGATGGAGATTATGTTTATAAACCTGGTTTGAAATGCAATATATGCTCAGGGCATGCTACTATTAGTACAATTTACGCAGAATATCCACCAGGAAAAAAAAATACCGAAAAGTTCTAAACTATTATAAAGTAATAACGTCGGTAAAATTATTTAAAGGGATTATGGTGTGTTCTGCCTGTGCGACGATTTTTCTTCTGCCTTCTACAAGGATAGGATACGCACGAACATTCTTCCTTCGAATTAGAATATCGAGTAGCTCACGAGACTTTTTCTCTTCGTACTCATTTAAGATCCACCTAATTGCAAAGGGTAGACTCTTGAATTTTTTCCAAATGGAAGCAAGAAAGTCATCAAGCTCTTTGTCTTTTAATGGCTTTCTAGAAATAATACCAAAAATATTCCGAATCTTCCCTTCTTGAACAATTCCTAGACCGTCCTTGGTAGTAACAAAGGGTTCAATGGCATAAGCCTGGTTAGCTAACAGATTAAAAGATGATCCGAACGTCCGTATATTCGGAATAGACCTCCCTGCGTGGATGGTAAACTGCTCAAGAGAATGGCCACTTAAATTTTGAATGGGCCTGAATCCTTGCTGGGAGATAGACGTCTCTATTGCCCTTCCAATATCACTAGCTTTGGCATTCACCTTCGCTATTCTTACCGCCTCCTTTAATGCGATGTCAGCAGCATTCACAAGAGGCTCGTATTTTGGATCATAACATACCGTTACAGCCGTGTCAGCGATATATCCTCCAATGTGAACTCCTATGTCAATCTTTAAGACGTCTTCGTAACTAACCATCTGCTCATCTGCAGGTTCTGCTGTATAATGAGCCGCTATCTCGTTCAGGCTAACGTTAACGGGAAAGGCAGGCATCGCTCCTTTAGTTCTGATCTCCTCTTCTAGTGATTCACAAATTTGTAATAAGGTGGCGCCTACATAGTATTTTTTTCGGGCGGATTCTCGCACCTGAGATGCTATTTTTCCTGCCTCATGATATTTGTTGTAAGCTTCCATAACCGATCGCTTTTATATCTGACTCATACGAACAGTCTTCACTATTCAAGAAACTTAAAATTGAACTGCCTAATAGTGTTTTCTGCCAGATATTTTTCGCGAAGGGGTCGTTGTCTAGCATGGTATGATGCCAGCCTTGGGCGCTGGAGGCCGCTGGTTCGAATCCGGCCGACCCCATTTATATAGCCCAAAAACCCGTCTTCTTTCCACCTCGCGCTGAAGACCAAGTTAATCGAATTCAAAAAAAATACTTTCTAGATGATTAATTAATATCTGATAAAAATGCTGTTTTAGTTCGTGACAAACATAATGATTGAGGACACTACATATAAGAGACTTGAATCTATACGAACTGAAATAACTCACATCAAGAAAAAAGACATCAACTATGACGATGTTTTGAACGAGTTAATTGATCTTTATCAGGAGAATGTTTGGGGACAATTAGGGGGAACCACTGGCGGCGGCTA
>DATDLD010000082.1:0-5411 GCA_036519475.1 Candidatus Nitrosopolaris sp.
ATGGGTTAAAAATGGATGTTAAAAGATTGTGTTAATTCGTATTTTGGTAGTATAGCTTTATCATTCTGATTTTGCAGATTTCAGTCATATCGAATAAATTAAATCTAAGACTCACTAGACCTGGTTCAAGGTATCTCACCCGTGACCATAAAGGACTATATTGAGGTTTCTAAACCTAGGATAGTAGTTGTTCTAATAATCACAGCCGTTACTTCTCTGCTAGCAGGGAGTAGATTTGATAGTACACCTAGTACGGGGTGGGACGTTGATATCTCGAAATTGGCATTTCTTGTTCTAACAGGTGCTCTAGCCTCTATGGGTTCGAGTGCTCTGAATCACTATTATGATAGGGACATTGACAAGATCATGTCTAGGACTTCAAATAGACCCATTCCATCAGGAAGATTGTCGCCGAGAAATGTAATGATTTATGGGTTGGCTACTTGTACTTTATCGGTCCTGATTGCATGGTTTGCGTTAAATCCTGTTGCTTGTGGTATGATTGCGCTTGGAATTTTCTTCTATGTCATTATCTATACTGTCTGGCTAAAACGAAGTTACCCTTTTAATATCGTCATAGGGGGATTTGCTGGAAGCGCTGCCTCGATGGCCGGTTGGGCCACTGCAACCGGATCTATCAACGTGTTGGGTTTTTTAGTTGGATGGCTGGTATTCATGTGGACTCCTGCTCACTTTTGGTGTTTAGCCATGAAAGCGAAGGAGGAATATGCTAGCGTTCGTGTTCCTATGCTGCCCGTTCTAATCGGGAATGAGAGAACAGCAAGTTATATTTTTTTAAATACTGCAATTTTACTGCCCTATTCTATATCGTTATACTTCTTTGGGGCAGGAATAGTATATCTAGTAATCGCGGCCATTTCTGGTTCAATCATGTTGATATCCCATTATAAATTAACAAAGAATCCTACACCTGAGTCTGCTTGGAAAGCGTATAAAGTCACTGCGCCTTATCTTGTAATAATCTTCGTGGGATTGGCATTCGATGCCCTCTTTTACTATAGAATTTGAGCCAAAGAGTCCTGCTCTAAGGATTCTTCAACTTTCAATCAAGATGCAGAATCCATTACAACATTTTCAATCCTACGTTTATCCTTGGTCAGCCAAGATACTCTGACTAGGCCGTATATCTCCAGATCTAGAAGAGCTTTTTCTAAATCTACCTCAGTAACTTGGATACCTTCCTTGCTAAGAATATTCATCAGGTCAACGTCTGTGAGGTTGCCTGAATGCCTTATCTTCTCGTAAATAAGATTGCGTAGAGGGTAATTCATCATACACACCTAGAACATCCTGATTTTTGCTAATTGCATAGATGACTTAAAGTTTGCAGTTACAGATATAAATTAATTGTTTTTCTTAGAAAGGGGAAGGAACTTGTCATCCTCTAGCCGTAAAACAACCTGTCCAATGCTTTTGGCATAGCATAGGTGACTTTTTTTGTCATAAGTTCATACCAATCTTCCACATCCTTTGTTATTGACGGTTTTGTAAGGTGCAACGCGTTAGCGAAATCGTTAGCAGTAATAATATCTGACTTTTTCCGCATTGCGTTTACGGCTGCTTCCCTGCACAAACCGGTAAGGTCAGCGCCACTGAACCCTTTGCTAGATTGGGAGACCTCCTCTAAATTTACATCAGTAGCCAACGGCATTGAAGGGGTTAAAACTTTTAGAATTTCTAATCGATCTTTCTGATCCGGTGCTCCTATGCAAACAACCAAATCCAGTCTTCCTGGCCGCAAAAGTGATAGATCAATCAAATCAGGTCTATTCGTAATTCCTATCACGATAACCCCGGCACTGCCGGAATCGTCCATTTCAGTCAGGAGTTGAGACAGCACTCTTTCGTTTCCAGAAATATCATCCTCACCTCGAGGCCTAGCGAGTGAATCTAGTTCATCGAAAACCACTACGCAAGGCGAAGAGGCTTTTGCCTTTCGAAAAATCTCACGTATAGCTTTTTCAGACTCACCTACCCATTTAGATAATATCTCTGGCCCACGAACGACTATTAAGTTTGCGCTACTTTCGGTCGCTAGTGATTTTGCAATCAACGTTTTTCCGCAACCCGGTGGACCGAATAGAATTGCCCCTCTGGGCGGCCTAATACCCATCTTGCTAAAACGGTCGGGTTCTTTGATTGCAACAATTAGATTATCATATAATATTCGTTTCGCATCATGAGATCCTCCCACGTCACTCCATTTTACTTTAGCAACTTCAACATAGAATTCCCGCATGGCTGTCGGAATAATTTCCTTCATCCCTTCCTTGAAGTCTTTATGCGTGATTTCTATAATTTCTAAGGTTTCTGACGAAACTTTGTCTCGTTCAAGATCAATCTCAGGAAGATATCTACGTAACGCCTTCATTGCCGCCTCTCTGCATAGAGCCTTTATGTCTGCGCCGGTATAGCCGTAGAGCTCTGCTGCTAATTGATGAAGGTTAATATCCTCAGCCAGAGGCATCCCCCGGGTGTGGATTTGCAATATCTCAAGCCTGCCTTCTGCGTTTGGAACACCAACCTCGATCTCTCTGTCAAATCTACCAGGACGTCTTAACGCGGGATCTATGCTTTCTGGTCTGTTCGTCGCCCCTAATACTACTACATTTCCCCGTTCGGACATCCCGTCCATCAATGACAAGAGCTGTGCCACCACTCGTTTTTCAACATCTCCAAAGGCTTCCTCTCTCTTCGGAGCGATAGCATCAATTTCATCTATGAAAATAATGCTTGGTGCAGATTCTCTTGCTTCCTTGAAGATATCTCGAAGTCTTGCTTCAGTTTCTCCATAGTATTTATTCACTATCTCAGGTCCATTAATTATATAGAAGTTAGCTTCAGATTCTGAGGCAAGCGCTTTGGCTATTAAGGTTTTCCCACAGCCGGGAGAACCATACATCAATATACCACTATGGGGCTCAATACTAAGCTTTGTGAAAACTTCAGGGTGGCGTAAGGGTAGTTCAACAATTTCCCTTAGACGCCTAATCTGTTCCTTTAGACCTCCGATTTCTTCATAGGTTACACTAGGTTTCTTATCAGCAGTTGTCTCACCCAATATTGTGAGCTTTGTACTTCGTTCGATCCTGACTGTGACGCGGGGTGTTAGTTTCTGAACTTGGAAATCCATTTGACTCCCCAAGATCACGACTGATATTTCGTCGCCTTCAACTAAAGGGAAACCGCTTAGCCTGTTTTTTACGAATTCGCAGAATTCCTTATCTACAATAATGTTAGTGGTTCCCAATGGTAATAAGGCGACGCTTTTTGCTCGTTTGGATTCAATTTTTCTTATCGATAATAGATCGTTCAAGCTTACACCAACATTCTTTCTAGTCTGTCCATCAATTCTTATTATTCCTGAATTTTGTTGATCCTCGTTTGCTGCGCAGGCTATCACTGGACTACTGCGTTTACCAATTAGCTGAACAATTTCTCCAGGTTCTACGCCGATTTCACGCATAGAGTTAGGGTTTATCCGAGCTCTTCTCTTACCAATATCTCTATGCTTCGCCTCTGCCACTCTCAACTGAATTTTGGATTTTGACCCTCCTCTCTGACTCCTTTCACGAGGTTTTTTCAAAGGTTTATCTTACGAACCTCCTCAAAATTCATTTCATTTCATTGTTATTGATTGTCTACTTATGTTGATAACTTGGATTTCTCCAACCCCTGTTAAACTTTTTATGGAATCTTCTAGTTTATCCATCTGTCCTTCCTTATCTTCTATAAGGAAATCTCCGACTATGGCATTTAGTCCATATGCTATAGGTTCCTTCGCATGTGCCTTAAGCTGCATACTATCAGGAATATTGCTTTTAAGTTGAAGTATGACCTCATCTAGATTTGAATCTGCTTCAGCCGGTAGTATCCTGATTCTAGCTAAGAGACGTGTCATTTCTATGGACCCTCAAATCCGCATCCTACGCACTTGTAAACTCTCGCAAACTCACGACAGCTTTCACACCGCCAGATCAAAACGTACCCACAGTTAGGACAATAATACTTTACGCATTCATCGTTAGGCATGATTGGTCTGCTGCATGATGTGCAGACCGGTAATTGCAAGGGCTTAGACATTCCGTATAATTCGAATCACTATCCGAATTTATATCTTGCTTACGATAAAAGCCGCCTAGCTTCATTGCCTAGGAGAGTTTTTATTATCTTTGATGTGTGCTTTGCGCCCAATATTTTATATATAGCCGTCGAATGGATATCAAAGTTACCTTCAACAGATATTCGACTAATCTCGTTTTCAGAGATACTAGAAAATAACTCATCGAGTGCTTTATTGTCTAGTCGCTCCAGTATTTCTCTGACAATCTTCATCTTTTTGAATTCCGCTCCGAAAATTGAAGACCAGTTTTTTTGGTATTCGCCGAGCAGAGTGTCTCTGTTATTTTCGATGGCGTTTACAACAGCACGCCCTGCTAATATACCACCCATTCCACAAGAATATATTCCTCCCGCAGTAGTTGGCTTCGTTTGACCTGCTGCATCTCCTATCACTATCGCCTTAGGACCATTAAGGAAGCTCTCGATCGGGCCCATAATCCAAATTGGAGCATACACTCTACGAACGACGGTATACTTTCCAGCCTTGTTATCCATATAGGATTTTAAGGCCTTTGCGGCATTGATTGACCTGCCTGCAACACCGACTTTTCCTTTGCCTGAGCCGGTGGGAATTATCCACGCAAAGAACCCCGGGTATTTTTGATTATCAAACTGCACCTCAACTGTGTCGCGATCTATCCATGGAGCATAAACTTCGTACTGAGCTGATTGCAATATACCTTCCCTGCTCCGCTTTAATAAAGATGCAATACCTCTACCATCAATAAAGTAATCACATTCCAATTCTCCTTCAGTAGTCTTAACTATGTGGCTGGAGGGATGATCAGAATCGTTATTCTGATCTTTACGGGAGATCGAAATCATAAAACACTTCACTCTAATTTCTGCCCCCGTTTTCTGGGCCTGAAATGCAATCTGCTTGTCAAATGCACGTCTATTTAAAACGATAACATTCTGGCTTTCCGCTTTTACTTCAAACCCACTTGACGGAGAAAAAAATTTTGCGCTTTTAATTTTGTTGTCTAATACATCATATGATGGTATAATGCCAAGTTTCTCAATCCCCTCCATGCTAACGAGCCCACCACAGTGTTCTGGGGTACCGATTTCAGGATCCTCTTCAAGTACCATGACCGAAATGTTCTTTATATAGGCTATCTCACGTGCAGCCAATAATCCGGCAATACTCCCACCAGCGATTACAACATCATAATGGTCCATAATACTTGATGAGAAAACTCTGTTGCTGGATTTATTAAATGATTAGACTTCAGGTATGGAATACAAACAGGTCGTAAGGAGCTAAA
>DATDLD010000083.1:0-4784 GCA_036519475.1 Candidatus Nitrosopolaris sp.
AAAGCTGCAGACTTTGAATTGATTAAAGAATTGTCTACGCCAGGTAAAATGTGCTTATACCATGTAGATCTTAATTCAAAACCTGGTGAAGCGGGCGGTATAATAACTGACATAGCAATCCAAAATCCTACTGATGCAGCTATAACATTTCCATCTACAAGTACTATAGTTATTGGAGTCAACGAGATTATGCCTGGTGCTGAACATGGTCAAGCTATGGGTAACATGACATCGGCAAAGTAGGAGAATTGATAGAATATATAGTACCGGTATTATAAGAATGCGAGAAGATAAACGAAGCCTTATTATGGCTTTTTCTTTTTTCTTATTACTTCTGATCTTACTCTCCCAGTCAATCTTGTTAGTAAAATAAAGCAAGTAATGTACTAGTATGTTAAAGCAAAGATTGTTGATTTAATGACAAATAACGTCTAATAATTTATGTGTGGTGAAAGCAATAAGTTTGCGAAGAAACTATATTTTTTTAAAGAATAAGAATGTGGGAATTTTATGGACGGCATTACTCTTTGAGTTAAGTACAGTTGATCATGCTATTAATTATTATTATGAAGATACAAGAATAATAGATATCGAGAAGGCGAAGAATTAAGGAAATCTCATGGTCCTCATCACATCACCGACAGTCAGCTATAGTTGAATCTGAAAAATTATTCTAATCAAACAGAATCAAATATACACAATTTCTGTACATGTTTACAACAACTTTTCATTGACTCGTTTAGCATTAGAGAATACTGTATTATAGTATTAATTCTAAGAGAACCGCGACAAATTGAGTCCTACAATAATCTTCACCAAATTATTTAACTTCTATATAGTAGTCATATACGTACATCATTAATACAATTCATGAGGGAATGTTGTTATGAACGAAAGTACTATTTACCCTACAGCATTCTTGTTCTTATTATATCGCAGATACATTAGAATTGCAGTTGGGATAACAACTGCAGGTGTCACATAGTAAAGCATCAATTCGTTGAATGGAAGTGAAATGGGAGATTTTCCTACAGAGATGTCAAAGTTAGCAATTAATGGCCTTGCTTCATATTTGGGATCTCCACTTATCCTTGATTCTAAAGTGGCCATATAGTCTGAATTATTTTGAAACTTATATGGAAAAGTGATATCGCTAAATTCATAGAATTTGTAAGGTATTTGTTTCACTACTCTGCCTGTGTTTTTTTCTTTTATAATGAGGGCTGCGTAAACATTGTTAACATTTAAGTTGTCTTTATCAAGGATGCTGAAGTTGAGAGTTGAATTTTCACCAGCAAATGGAACAAATGGAAAAGCTTGAAACACTATCCTGTAATCACCTATAGTTCTTGTCGTTCCAACGAAATGTGCGTAGGCAAGGTTGTTTTGACTAGAAAGAATATGAGTATGGCTATCGACAAGTAACAAGTCTATACTGATAATAGTAGTAATTATTCCTAGAAGCAATGATAGATATACTCTAAGCAAGTCCAATTGTTTATCGCATGTTTATCGTAGTAATTAGATATATATCAATATGAAATCTATGATGTCAAATCCAAGAAGATCCTTTTGAGAAATTTTATCACAGTTCCTCCATCATCTCTGTGAAATTGTTCACAGTGCTGTCTACAAAGCTTTCTTTGTATTTGTATAGTACAGCCCTAACTACTGTGCTATTTATGACTCTGTATAGCTGATAGTCATTTCCGAATAGGATCGATACTAATCCGCTGTCTCTAAGTCTCTTGAGATGCCAGGATATTGTGGACGGTGCCTTCTGCGTATGGTCTACAATTTCATTAAAAGTACATAAATCATGATCAAGTAAAAATATTATTATTTGTCTTGCAATATTGTGTCTCACATACCCTAGGACATCTGATTCATTTGAGGTTACACTAGAAAGATAATACCTTGTTATTCTGTTCTTGCGTCTGTCCACTCTTATCTTGTTAGATTTTTCTAAGATTGATAAATGATATGTAAGTACACCGTTGGAATGACCTGTTAACCGCAAAAGTTCTCTATACCTGATTCCAGGATATTCAGTGATATGATTTAGAAGCATACCTTTAATTTTATCTATATAATTAACGCTTTCTGCATGCAATCTTACCTTGTCACCTTAAATACTCCAACGCCAAATAAGGCAAGCATTGCAAAAAGAATTACATGTGGCAGTTCAATGTCAACTACCGGAATAATAATATCTTCAATATTTATCGTGGCATAAAAAAGAAATAACACTTCAATTACTACAAGCGAAAGAAATCCTAATGCCATGAATAGTATTCTCGTAGAGCGATTTCTCTCATACGCTATGATAGAAACTACGCCAAGAAAGATGGCTATGATCAGGCTAACGATGTGAAGGAAAATGTGGTAAATCATATATGTATGCGTGATATGAGGAAGAATAACAGGCACTGATAATACAGCAATCACCAATCCAGATATAATTATAAATAATTTGGGCTTACTAGAGGTGAGGCTCTGCATAGGAGCCCATCCTGATTGCATAATTAGATGTACAATGGTTTTTGTCAAATATAAGTAAATTGGTACAATTATCGAACAGCATGAATTCAAATGCGTTTCACACTGTCAGCTAAAGAGCAGGTTGAATCAAGGTTTAGGCTGACAGATATCATCAAGGCTTGATACAGGGGTCTTCCTTAAAGGCTTAAATCTCGCAATTGAAGATAACAAACTGACATTCTTAATTGTGCAGGTACATTATTTTTTTTATCCCAATAATTGTTATTATCATTATGCAACAAGGATTATCATACCTCCATCTTAATGCTAATGCATATGCTCATATCTTTGTATCTAACGATGACACGTCATCATTTCTTGCGTTACTTGAAAGAGTAAGAATTGAAGCACGGTTGGTTAACGATACCATGCCCACAAACCTTACAGCCGCTCAAGAGCATATCGAGCAGTTACAAGATCGTCTTGATGACGTTATTGACATTGAGAATTATTTTACCGTCAAAAGCGTACAATTTGATAATTCCACCGTCAATGCATTACTATTGGCTAATATAGTAGACGAAGTGTTAACGCATTATGGAGGAGCTTATGGAATTTTGCCGAACATTATGTTAAATATGTCTTATATGTCTACTGGACTAAACCCTGATAAAAACCGAAACGGTGAAAAGATGTCAATGCCTAATAATACGCAGAATAAACAACAGTACCAACTAAACAATTATACGCACAATATAAACAGCAGTATGAAAAATAATAATACTAAGAAAATTATTCCCTCTAATAACAATGATTTTTTAATTAATATTGCAAAATATCAAACTGCTAAAGAATATGCCAAAAGAGCTATAGAAATATTCAATATAAAATTGAAGCCCTTTGAAACAAGTACAAATGCAAATGCTATGAATGAACTTGAAAAGGGTCTTGTGAAATTAAGAAATGCAATAGATAATAAAGTCCAGCCAATGGAAATTATGATGATTGCACATGGTAAAATACATCCTAGCTTGCAAGTTGCCTTTAATCTTAAGGTAAAGAAATAATAGGTAATTCTTGATATTTTTTGCTATTATATACACCTCGTAAGCAAACAGCATGCCGCAGCGTTTATGATTATATGATATATCGTTTAATCCTTGAAATCCCACGCAGCTAAATTTAATCTCATAGCTTCGTTCAAGTTCATGAAAGAGTAAGTTTAATCTTGACACGCTTACTTCTATAAGGATTTTTGTGTACCTATAGACGAATTCATGTCGGAACGATGGCTATCTTCTTAAATTTTGTGGTTCATCTGACGAATGTCCAAATAAAGGCGCTCGCAATATTTTATATACATATATTTTTAATATACAAACATCATAAGTAGCATGAACGCAATTAGAAATCTGGCAATGTCAAAAATATATTATAAATTTTCTAGACTAGTACCTCTCCTAGTACTTGGTTTGATTATTTCTTGTGTTTTTAATTCTCTTTTATTCTTGATTTCAGAATCAAATTTTGCTTTTGGAGATGGCTTATCACAAGAACAGATTTCAGCTTCAATGGGTAGTAGAAAAGCAGATTTGTTGATTAAAATGACGCCTCAGGTAGTTACAAATGAAACATTGCAAACAGCGAATCAAAAACCAATAATTCAATTTAGATTATTTGACTCAAATACCAACAAATCATTTAGTCATGTGAACTATCATATTTCTATTGATAAAGAAGGCAAGAAATTACTTTCTAATTGGTTTCATTCTCATGATGGAGATTTAGGAATTGAGATAATTCCAAGCAATCTAAGTAAAGTAAGATTCCCTGGTCAGCAACAAGAACCTCTGATAGGAGGCTATATAGGCAGTCCAAATAATCCAGTGATCGCAGAAGGCCCAATATTTTTAAATGGTGGTCTATATCACTTCTCTGTCAGAATTGGGACAGTTGATTGCGATGCATGTGTTCTTACTGCCGATCAGCAAAGTGTCTACAATAGCTATCTTAGTATAGGTAGTGCCATGAATCAACAAGTAAATATTTCTGAAAAGTCTGTTCCAATTAAAATAATATCATATTATGATAAATTAAATGACTTCAAGTTTGACAGTAAGAATATGCAGATGCAATTTAATATGCCTTTTAATTGGAATATCAACAGAATAAATAATAGCAGCATTTTTGTTCACGTAGAAGTATATGTTCCTAAACCAAATTCTTTTACTGACAAGAAATCCTATAGCGGGACAGTAAATGGAATAGATGTATCAAAATACATTGCGGTGGATCCTACTAAT
>DATDLD010000084.1:0-3850 GCA_036519475.1 Candidatus Nitrosopolaris sp.
CACTCTTGTAATATGTCCTATATTGTGGAAATCGTTATCTAGTATGACACCAAATTTAAGCATCATTGGTAATGTCTCTAAAGCTATAGGTATTCTAATACTCAACGGAGAAAATGATTCACAGACTCCAGTTCAACAAGCATTTCTCTTACAACAAAGGCTGACTGAAGTAAATCATCCTGATCATACCCTGATTACATATCCAAATCTGGGACATGCGTTCTATCCTTCATCTCAGTGGTCGACTGGAGTTGGACCAATACAACAGTATGTTTTAGCAGATATCTACGCATGGCTTGAAGTTCATTCTGAATTTACTAGTCCTGCTGCTGCCGCGCGCATCCCTGCTAGTTCTGTCCCCTCCTCCAACTCTGCCACTAAATAAAATAACTCAGAGAACTGTATGCAAACCCTGGTTATTGGCTTTCTTTCTTTAGCGCTTAGGTAAAAAAATATAATTTCCTAGCGTCATGATATTGTAGTAGTGCTAATGGCTTAGAAAAGTGCCTACCAGAAATTGAATATCATCTACTGACTTTGCCATTCTACCAATCCTTACACAGTCTCTTATATTTCTGGAGTTGGCCCAGACCTTGTCAGATATATTTTTAGCAATGGCTATGCTAACTTTATGCTTTTCAGTAAGTATCACCTTAATTCTATAGAAGATATCAAAACAGAAGAATATCGAACAAAATTATACCACCTTCTAGGTCCACAAAGAGTAGCCGGTATTAAGGGAAATACAGGAGCTCAGGGAACAGCACTATTATTTTTGTGAAGTATAAAAGCCGTCACTTCAAACAAACATTTTGGATAGTCGCGCTTATTTTATTTCGACTTATTTAAAACAGCAATTTTTGGAGTTGTTACTGCCCCAGTGTTTATTATAGTGAATATCTATGACTGAAGTACTGCATGACTTAAACTGCGAAGATCAGATCTATAATAATCAAGTTTGTCTGGATCATATTTTTGTACAATCATTATACGTTCACCCCTGTTTATTCTGCTCATGATCACGTTACGATGAACATAACTAGTTACAAATGTGTAACCTCCACGCTTTGCCTCTTTAAGGAAATGTAACCTAAGAAGGTGACCGCCTGTCTCTCCCCAATAGCCTGGCTTAATGCTAATCCATTCCATATGTGCAGTATTCTTTTTTCCCCAATTTTCATCTTTTGTACCAGATCGAAGCTTGTAATTCTCCAATGGTCCGCCTTTCACATAACCAACTATTTTGCCGTCTTCGTCCTTGACTCTTAATGTGATTACGATTGTACTGCTATCAGAAAGCGACCTAATAAACTTCTTTTCGTTGATAGGTATTGGAGAAGGTAATTCTCTGTATATATTCAGTATAGATGCTCCGACAGATGAATCAATGTTCTTTCCAATTTTTTCCACAGCCGATATTAAACTCAGTTCATTTCTTCTGATCGAACTTCTTATTTTGATCTCCTCTTCCCAACTTTCCTTGAAAAACTGCAGGTTGTCAAAGAAATTTTTCTTGTATTCATCTGGCACGCCATGTAAAACACACTGTACCATCTCTTGCTCCTCTTTCAATGCACTAAAGTACTTGACAGATTCTTCATTTATCAGTGAGGGGTGCCATCCTAGAGCGTGACCGTTGCGTCGGGCAAGATCCTTAGCGTGTTCAATATTACCTAGAGCATAACCTGCAATACGTTCTGAAACAGATAAAAACCATCCAAGATATTCATAATGCCCCCTCGTTTTAGTATCATTCTCAGGAATTCCAGCCACTGTGAATAATTTCTGCATTCTCTCTCTTGCGCGATTGGCTACTTCGCCTTTGAAAGGATGGGTTGTACGATATATTATTGCAATTACGATATCAAGACTTATCCCAGCACCAGCAACGAATTTTTTTATCTTGTCATCGGTTCTCAAGAATTCTTCAACAGATTCCTCATGTGGTTTATCATACAGCTTTCGCAGATCGTAGTCATGAAAGAGTGCAGCTACAAAGAGATATATGAAATCGTCTTGGGTGAATATATTCTGTTGACTGTGTCCACATATAGCTAGCAACGTAAGATAAGTAGCTTCAAGTTCGTGATCTATATTATGGTAACCATAATAATCAGATCCCATTCTCTTCGAAAATTCTGAGATTGCATGTTTTATTACGTTACTAGTCCATTTATCCTGAAACCTGATCGACGTGGCCAGTCGAATTATTTTATCCTTTAGAATCGCCTCCTCAGTAGCGCCAATGTTATAGCGTAGCGACCAACGGAGTAACTCTATTCGTTTGTAAAGTTTGGACCACCATGGTAGTGGTTGGGCAAGAGGATTTACAGGATAAAAATCTTTATTGCCAGTGTAGATATCAGCTTCACCTTCACTCCCGACTTTATCAACTAATATAGGCATATCGATAGACCGTATATAACATGTGATTTAGTCGTATTAAAATATTGTAACTATTACTATACATGTAGCAAAAAGAGTTCTAATCCTCCCAATATGACCTTATTATTTCGATTATTGAGTTATGATATCTGTAATATCTATATAATCCTAAAAGAGGACTTGTATGGCTTTAACTCGTATCCCAATAGTTAGAGATCTTCACTTTCCTCGTCACCTTTCTCATGCCGCCTTGTTGAAAATCTTAAATCGAGCGGACGTTCATCTTACGTTGTTAAAGGAAGATATTTACAAATTTGAGTTCAGAGACAGGAAAAAACCAGGGAAAAAGAGATGAGGACAAATTAGACCAGGTAGACAAAACCAGCGAATCTATCATGAACCGGATGATAGGACTTAATAGTTCTGGTACCGGAAAGCGAAAAGACGAGCTTATTGATTTAGAAACACTCCTTACTCAAAGACAAGACAGGCTTCTCCAGGCATTAGAGGAACGATATCAGTACAATACCTCAATAAAGCGTGGTCAGGACTATCTTCTTAACTATGTTAGTTCCAAGAGGCCTCTAGTTATTATGTATGCTGACCTAGTTGGTTCGACTAAAATGAGCATGACACTCTCAGCGGAAAAATTAGTCACAATAATCAGAGCCTTTGTACACGAAATGTCCTCTGTTGTCGAAACTTATGATGGACATGTCCTGAAATATGTGGGTGATGCGATCATTGCTTTCTTTCCTCCTGGCTTTAACAAATACCTTACATACGACAAAGCAGTTAGATGCGCAAAATCGATGATTAATGTGCTCAATAGAGGAATTAACCCAATATTAAAGAATTATGATTGTCCTCAACTATATGTAAAAATCGGTATAGACGAAGGAAATAACGTGGTTGTTCAATATGCATATGACAAAAGCTCACAAATAGATATACTAGGATACACTATGAATGTAGCAGCGAAGATAACCTCGTTGACAGGCCCGAATAAAATTTCAGTAGGGGAAAATGTCTATAAATTATTGCATCCTGGGATACAAGCAGAATTTCATGCGTTAGTATACAGGACTGACGAATGGAAATATACTAATCCTGACACAGACAAGCTTTACAAAGTCTACACACTGAACTAAAACATTAGCTTTGTTATTGCTCTGTTCTCATTTTCTCCATTTCTTTCTATGTTTCTATTGTTAGATTTCTGTGCACAAGTCTCCCCTATGCCTATTTAATAGAATAAGGAGATCAGACGATCGAAGCGAAAACGAATATCAACACGATATCCTGGAAACAGTATCCACCATATACAAAAATGCCATGGCTAAAGCCCGCATTAATCTGGCTGACAGATTTCAATATTGTAGGGTGGTATCATTATCATATCAATACGTATGCTCTTGAAAGGAGGGAATTCATAAAGCATCACCAGAAGCATAAGGAGAAGGAG
>DATDLD010000085.1:0-9447 GCA_036519475.1 Candidatus Nitrosopolaris sp.
AAAATGATAACGTCAAACACCTTATATAAATATTTTATTCTATTATATAAACATTATCTAATATAGGCGTAGAAAGTTTGATGTTTCAGATATTTTACAATTTTACTAAACATTACTATAAATTACTTACCAATAAAGCTAGATATATTGAGAAATCTTAAAAAATATCAAATAATTGAAATAAAAGAATCATTGCTAGCGAAGATCCAAAGTCGCGATTGATAAACTAATTTCAACTTAATTATTACTGCTCATCGTGGCACCGATAAATGAAGATAAGTCTTGTCCATAATCTTAATTAAAGGATGGAGGCCCATTCTATCAATATGCAGAACAGAACACGCATCCCAAGGTGGCTAATAGAGGATGATCCGGCGTGGCAAAGGACTCTTGACTCTGATCTAGGTCTACTTAAATGGACAAAAAAAGGAACAAACATTCAAGCCGTATCTTCACCTGCTAGTATCTTTTGTGAAGTTTCGGAAGTCCTAGAGACTAACGATCAGACAAATGTTCGAAATATCGCGTCCGACCTAGCTCGTAGCAGATATAGTGCCATGGAGGGGACAGATATCACAAAGTACCTATCAAGTAGGTATTTAAATCACTCATTTGCGACAAAAACGCCTCAAAAAGAAAAAAACAATATCTTCACAAATTATGATCCCTAATCCTTTCTTATAAGGTGGAAAAAGAACTACGCTTCGGTATAAGCTAATGTTCTTGGCAGGATACGCTATCTTTGCCATATTAACAATTCTTCTCTTTATGACCTCCTTTGACATTCGTGCACAGAATGAAAAGAAAGGTGCCTTCATTGACGGCGCGAGGTTCATCCAATACTTGGACGACAACGTAGCACTCCAAGAAATAAAGGCAGGTAACTTAGATACCTATTATTTCAGGGTACCATTAGAGGTTGTTCCCGACATTAAAAATAATCCAAACCTCAAAGAATATGACAGAAACGCAGGAACCTTCGGTGTCCTGTTAAACCCGGCACCTTCCAAAACTGCCGACTCAGTTAACCCATTTCAATTTAAGAAGATTCGCTTTGCTGTAAATTACCTGATAAACCGTGATTTTGTTGTAAATGAAATATTGAAGGGCTTTGGTACACCAATAGTTGATCCGTTTGGCGTCTATTCACCAGAGTATCTGAATGTTTTAGACACAATTGAATCATTTGGGTTCCGATACAATCCTCATTTTGCGAATAAGATGATTTCTGACGCTCTTACGAGTGCTGGTGCGGTTAATCGCGCAGGAAAATGGACATTCAACAATAAGCCGATAATCATAAAGATGTTAATCAGAAATGACGACCCTCAAAGACGTTCAGTTGGAGAACTGATAGCATCCGAGTTCGAAAAAGTCGGATTTGTAGTTCAGCGTGATTTTGGAGATTTGAATAAAGCCAATTCAATAGTTTATGGTTCTGATCCCCAAGATTTCCAATGGCATGTATATACTGAGGCTTATGCAGGGACTTCCGCATTTGTAAAGTACAACCCTGTAATTACTTCACAGATGTATGCGCCTTATTTCGGTCGCATGCCTGGTGGGACTAACCCCAGTTTCTGGCATTATCAGAATGTGACGCTCGACAAAATTACGCAACGTATTGCCTTCTTTAACTTTACCTCTCAACATGAAAGAAATGAGCTTGTTAAAAATGCAACCAAAGCAGGTATCCAAGAATCAGTTAGGATCTTTATCGCCCAAAATACCGATCCTTTCGTTGCTTCTAGCTCGTTAAGAGGTTTAGTCAATGATTTTGGTGCTGGTATCACAAGCAAATATTCACTTATTAACGCTAGAACATCAAAGGGTAGCAATAGTTTAGACATCGGCGTCAAGCAAATTTATCAGGGCGCGTGGAATAATGTGGCAGGGTGCAAGGACGCATATTGCACAGAAATTTACTCCGCAGTTACCGACAGTGCTATCTTTCGAAATCCGTATACAGGTGAAGCAATACCTATGAGAGAAAACTGGACAGACATTTCCACCAAAGGTCCTCTTGGAAAGTTAAAAGTACCACATGACGCCCAAATCTGGGATAGCGATTCCCAGAGCTGGCGTCACCCACTCGCAAATGCATCGGCGATGAGTAAGGTAACTTACAAGATCCTGTATTCTAAATGGCACAATGGGATTAACATGGATAGATCTGATATACTTTATCCGCAGTATTTCCTGTTCGAGTGGGGATCAAACAAGGGCATGGCTGATCATACTTCTGATCCAGAATACACATCACAAGCCCAGGTCGCCCTTCCATTAGTTAAAGGAATTAGATTCATTGCGAATGACATGGTGGAATCCTATGTTGATATATGGCACTATGATAAAAAAGAGATAGCTGATTCAGCATCGATATGGCCCTCAGAACCGTGGGAGATAAGTGCAGCTACAGAAAGACTCGTTACCTCTGGAAAACTCGCTTATTCAAAAGGAGAGGCAACTGCAAAGAATGTGGACTGGCTATCATTACTTATACCGGAACACGCCGAAATGATCAAGTCTGAACTACAAAAAATGAAAAATGAAAATTTTATTCCATCCGCTTTGAAAGGCATTGTAAACATTAATGACGCTGGAAAAAGATATGACAGCACAATAAATTGGATAACTCGACATCATAACGCAGTAATTGGAAATGGTCCGTTTTACTTGGATAGCTATAATCCTACTGGCGCCGTGATCAGCATTAAATCGTTTAGAGATCAATCTTATCCATTTTCACAAGGTCATTGGGCTTCCTTTGAGATTCCAAAACTTGCAACAGTTGAAAAGGTAGAAGCACCACAATTTATATCAATGGGACATCCCATTAAAATACAAGTACAAGTGAAAGTTGGTGGAAAGCCAAGCAACGATGCATTGGTAAATTATTTCGTATTAGATAAGAACAGCAAGATTGCCATTCATGGTGTTGCGCAGCATTTGACCAGTACTTCAGATATCGATGGTATTTTCACGGTTCTCCTAAATGGGACCGAAACTTCTAGACTTAGTTTTGGACCTGCGGTGTTAAAAATTTTTGCAAACAGTAAAGAAGCCTCAAGACCGGATGTATATACAACTACTCTCATTGTGATTAATAACAGCACTTCACTTACTGAACCAAAACATGAAGTAAACTTGCTAAACTAACCCGATCGTATTACGACAAGCAACTGACATGTAAAGTGTCATATCAACTACTCCGTTACATTTCAAGCTGACCGTTCTATCATTTACGGCTATTGCATAGGCCAGTGTTAAACTGTTGTCAACTCAATAGACCACTTGGTTTAACACAGACTATTAATACAAATCAGATATTACTTGATATCATGTCAGGATTCTATCGCTTTCTTCTTAAAAGGTCAGTTAACATGATGATAGTTGTATTTTCTACCTTAGTTCTAACCATTGCCCTTCTTGGTTCGACGTTAGATAAGATATTAACAGATGCTATAAGATACGATGTGGGTAACGCTATAAGTCAGGGAAAAATGCAATTCCAGAATTCCGAGGAGCGGCAGAATTTCATCAATAGTCAAATCCAACTTCAGATAAAAACACTAGGCCTCGATGAACCATGGTATTCACCTAAACGATTCCTAAATACTCTCATAAAAGTGATAACACTTGATCTAGGAAAATCCAATTTCTTCACTACAGAATCAGGTTCTTCGAAGGTTAACGACATAATATGGGAGAAAATTCCGAGGACAGTGTTGTTGTTCACGACCTCTACACTTATTGTAACGGTAATAGGCATATACATCGGCGCATTTGTGGCTGAACATTCAGGGTCTGTGTGGGACAGAATAAATTCTGTTATTGCAATATGCAGTAGCAGCTTTCCATCTTGGTGGGTCGGTATGCTCATGATATTTGTATTCGCGTTCACGTATCATATCTTCCCGGCTCGTGCAACCCCTTTAACTTCCCCCTCTGATCCTTCGTACATTTTGGATCTTCTTTATCACATGTTGTTACCGTTGTTGACTATAGTGATAGTAAGTTTTACGGCATGGGCTTACATTGTTCGTTATTTTCTGGAGGGGATTCTTGGCGAAGATTTTATAAGATCGAAAAGGGCCATGGGGATATCTGAAAGGAAAATTCTGTATAGTCACGCATTGAAAAATGCGGCACCGCCAATTTTGACATCTATTGCACTAAGCTTAGCAGCTTCATTTGGAGGTGCGATAATAATAGAAGCAGTATTTGATTGGCCGGGGATGGGAAAATTATATTACGATGCAATAGGAGTGCTTGATGTTCCAGTTATTATAGGGCTTACATATGTTTTCACAATAATTTTTGTAATTACAGTTTTCGTCACAGACATTTTATACGGCTATTTCGACCCCCGAGTGAAAGTAGCATGACGAGCCAAGTGATTTCCCGTTCTATTTTACTCGGTGAACTAAAACGTTCCAAAACTGCCATTTGTGGCATGATAATATTAGCAGCTCTTATCATAATGACATTGTATGCTGTATTGGGGATTCCATTGGAATCTTTTAGACAATGGAACAATCCTAGCTTCTGGATTGATTATCCTAAGGGAGCTGCTCCTGCGTGGACAAATCTTGGAATCTTTGGCCCAACAAAAGCTGAACATATTATCTTGACCAAGGACGACGCTTCGATTTCCGAAGATCTATTTAATGGAGTTAGAATAGTCACGTATTCATATCATATTGATTTCAATCACGACTCGTACCCCAGTGACTTCATGATTTCCTACTCAGTAAAATATCATAGTATACCGCCGGTCTTGCAGATTGATATAGTGCGTCCAGATAGACAAAAATTCATGATCTATAATACTCCATTACCACCTTCTATGCAAGATGACAAGAATGTAAATGAATTCACCTCTAGAGTATTTTCAACTGACTCTTCAGTAAGGGAATATTTGCAGACATACAAGCACTTATTCAAATATGATCAGGATACATCAACGCCACAAATTATGTTATTTTCAGATAGTGTCAACAAGCAAGTTCTAAAGGGCACGTATGTTATTAACGAGCGGTTTTACCTATTCAACCAAGGCGATTCAGTTGAAGAGGCTGGATTAATCTTGGGCGGAAAGGTCTATGGACTCATGGGAACCGACGAATTGAGAAGGGATCTTGCTATCGGGATTTTATGGGGAGCCCCAGTTGCACTTTTTATAGGTCTCACAGTTTCTGTGGCTTCTATCTTGATTGGGCTGATATACGGCATTCTAGCTGGATACAAAGGAAAAAGAACCGACGAGGCTTTAATGCGAGTTAACGATCTCTTTTATTCTTTACCCGCGCTTCCGCTTCTCGTTATTTTGTCAATCGTAATTGGAAGGAGCATATTCCTCATTACAGCTTTCCTCGTAATTTTTGGGTGGGTTGGGACGGCAAAAATCGCCAGAAGCTTGGCCCTCCAAATAAAAAACCTTCAATACGTTGAAGCAGCAAAATTAATGGGAGAATCAGATATCAAAATATTGTATAAACATGTCATTCCACAACTGCTTCCTTTAACATTTGCAAGTATTGCAATAGCGGTTCCCGGAGCTATATTGGGTGAAGCGGCCTTGAGTTTCCTTGGATTGGGCGATCCATCAATCCCTACATGGGGACAAATTTTGCATGAAGCAAACTCCGCGGCCGCCGCAGCGAGGGGATTGTGGTGGTGGATAATCCCCCCTGGGTTTATGATCGCACTGACGGGCATGGGATTCGCTTTGATAGGTAGCGCGGTTGATTATATTATCAATCCTCGGCGAAGAGGCTAGCAAGGTAGAATTAATCATTATATCCTAATATCCTATGACAAAAGTCACGGAAAATTCGAGAATTAATCCTAAATAAAGATTACGTAGTTGATTACCTTATTGAGATCTAGCCCAAGCATAGTATTCTCACTAAATCAAATATTATTTTTGCTGAGTTAGGTTGAAAAACAAGCTGCCCTTAACCGACAGATTGTGTCTAAGGAGGGACACCATTCCGATTGAATACTATACTTGCGTTGTGATAATCTCTATCTGCTTCAAATGACCAGGCGATAGTAGATCAATAACCGCATTATTAACCTTCCATAAGTAAAATTCAACTTAATTTTATTATCTTACGAAACAGGGTTTGCGGAGGTAGGTAGATTTAGGTTGATGGCAATATTTTGAAATCCATGTTCCGTCCATTTCGATCGAACGCCCCGATGGTTTCGTCTTCATACGGATGACATATTATGATAGAAACAACCCCAAAGTAATTATTTAGATCTTCAAGGGAGGGTTTATTGGATCCCCCTGGGTGGGAGTGAGCGGTTCCAATATATGAAAGATCAAAAGGAAGATCATAAGTCGGGAAACCTGAATAATAGGGACCATGAGAAGAAAAAGGCGGAACAACCAACCCTTCAATTAGGATCTCGGACTTGTTTGATTTGCCCTGTAAAATTAAGATTCCTTCGTTTGGATGCCATGTCTTAGAGTAGGTTATTATCCCATCTGCGACCTGCCTCGCCATAATGACTCTTTTTTTGAGCTGCGTTTCATCATGTTTATCTTTATTTTTGAAAAACAACAAAATTCATTTGTAATTCTTTTATTTTAATATTGATAGGAAATCTTGCTACGCCTTTGCATGATGAGTTCAAAATTGAGTAGCTAATTTGAGTTTTACATAGCCACAATCATCTTAACAGAATAAAGGAAGTTAATGCTACATTTTAATGTCCTTAGATGAATGGCCTACATATATGCCAACCGGATGTTCGCTTGTACTTTTAGAGATAGGGTTAGCTGCCTTTGACGAGAGCGACAACTTAATCTCTTCAAAAAAATTTAGTAATGCAATAGATTCTTATCTTTCACTGAAAAATGGAGAGAGCCCGCAAGAACTAAATCAGATCATTGAAAAATTACGATCCTTTGAAAATATCTCCGTTAATGATCGAAACATCGATCTTGTCTTAAAGCTGAATGGCTTGAGCAGCCAATTGATGACTTTGGAGGAACAGCTATTGATTCAGAACAGAAAACCAAATTTTATTGTTCGGGCAGGATTCATGGACAGTGAATATAACGCCGTACAAGCGCTAAAAGATTTTGCTATAGATCTATCCTCCGCTAAAGTAGGACAAATATCTGAAAAACTAGACTTGCACATAATTCAAGCCATCAATAGCCTCGATGAACTGGATAAAATAATAAATACATTAGGATCCAGGATGCGCGAATGGTACGGTCTCCATTTTCCTGAACTAGATAATTTGATTCAAAGTCTTACGTTGTATGCTGAAATAATACAGAAAGCAGGATTAAGAGTAAATATTAACAGGGAGCTTTTGGAAATGTTGGATCTGCAGGAGAAGAAAAGGGAAGTAATTATGGATGCAGCGAATCGAAGCAAGGGCGGAAGTATTACGCAAGAGAATCTCTTAATACTACAGAAGCTAGCAGCTGCAGTTATTGCGCAATCTGAACTCCGGAAAATTTTAGAGGGACATCTAGAAAATGCTATGGAAGCAATAGCTCCTAATACTAAAGAATTGCTAACAGCATCAATAGGTGCAAGAATGATTGCCAAGGCTGGGAGTCTAGGCAGATTGGCTAGCCTTCCTGCGAGTACTATTCAAATTCTAGGAGCTGAAAAAGCTTTGTTCAGAGCTCTAAAAACAGGAATGAAACCCCCAAAGCATGGCGTTATCTTCCAGCATCCGTTAGTTCACTCTGCACCAACTTGGCAGCGTGGCAAGATAGCCAGAGTGCTTGCGGCCAAAGTGGCCATTGGGGCTAGGATTGATTTATATCGACACGGGACAAAAGATAATCTATTATTGGAGAAACTAAATGCACGCATCAGCTACATTCAGGCCAGATATAAAGAACCACCCATTATCACTAGGAAGGATAAGAGATACATAGAACATAATGTAGAGGGACGTCGACATGGAAATAAGGCGAAAAATAAACAATCGAAACGTAGAAGAGACAGAAATCGATTCGGAAGGCGCCGGTTTTGAATGGATTGATATATTAAATCTTAAGACTAATACATGAAAATATGGTTCAACCAAATAGCGATTCTAGTACTGTGAACGATTACGATATTCTAAATGTCCATCGTTGATCCCGTCATTTGGTTCAAAGTAGATGGTAGTATCGAGCTCGCAACGTTGAATCTGATTGAAGGCAATACAGTTTACGGGGAAAAACTAATCAAGCATAAGGGCAATGAATATCGAATTTGGGACCCATATCGCAGTAAGTTGGCCGCAGGATTAAAAAAGGGTCTTAGGCATATGCCAATAATAAACGGCACCAAATTATTGTACCTCGGTGCATCCACAGGAACGACAGTGAGTCATGTCTCTGATATTATTGGTGTTACCGGACTAATTTTTGCAGTTGAATCTGCAGCAAGGGTTGCACGCGAATTGATCGAAAATGTAGCTTCAAAACGGAGTAACGTGCTACCCATACTTGAGGATGCAAGGAAGCCGCGCTCTTATTTTTCCATTTTTGGCCAAGTAGATGTGATATACTGCGACATCGCCCAACCAGATCAAACTGCAATTGCAATAGAGAATTGCTTCGTATATTTAAAGCCCAAAGGGAGGCTATTAATCACAATCAAAGCAAGGAGCATAGACGTTGTAGAGGATCCGAAGGTAGTCATAGCTAAGGAAATGAAAAGACTAGAAATAAATGGATTTGAGATAAATCAAACGATTAATTTGGAACCATTTGACAAGGATCACGGATTGATACATGCAACTTATAAGGGCAGATGAGTCACCTCGCAAGAGGTTAGTTCTTCTAGCATTATTTTTAACGGTTTCCATGATTTTCTTGCAAATTGTGGTGCAGATCCGAATCTGGTCACCCAGTTTTTGAGAAAATTCATGGTTTTTCGATCACACGGATATCCGCTTCCTATATTATTATTGTGATGCTTATTAATTTCTAAGATCTCATTGTCACGAAAAACCTTGGCGATAATTGACGCAGCAGAGACAACCACGTGCAAACTATCAGCATGGTTAAAGACATATAATTCGGGACTGTCGTGACCAAGACAGCTAGCTATATAGCTCTTGTATCGCCCGGGATTCACGTCGCAGGCATCAACATATGTTTTGTCGGCTGTAATTGTACTTATCACCTGAGCCATACCATCAGCTTCCAAAATGTTAAGTCTATTTACGGCAACGTTTTCATCGATCTCTCTGCAGTTAAGTACAAAGATGCAAATTGATTCAGCCAGCTCTGCGATATGACCAAAAAGATTGCCACGGGATTTACGTGACAGCAATTTAGAATCTCTTACTCCTAAGATGCGCAATCGTTGAATATTGGACGTTCTCATGCTTACGCCTGCAATTACAAGAGGGCCTATTATTGATCCTCTCCCTGCCTCGTCAACCCCACCTATTAGTATATCCTTCATTGGT